>JANXVQ010001009.1 GCA_025351545.1 Spirosoma sp. | reverse complement strand
TCACCTGGCTTACTGCTATCAGGCTTGGGTAGCCCTGAAAGGTCAAGCCAAACAAACTGGACAAACCATTTATTGGCTTGACCTTCGCTTTTTAGAGACTATCTGATCAATGAGTTAGCTGGCCCCAGAATTCAAGCAATTCCCCTTTAAGTGAAAGTCCTAAAGGGATAGTTTAAAAAAATCAATATAAATTTAAACCCTTAGCCCTTACGTTGAATCTATAGTGCACAATCAAACGTAAGTACAATAATTTCAATGAATAAGCTAGATTTCGCACAAAAACAGACAATTCGTCAATTTTTTTCTTAATTGGTTAAGTTTTTAAAAAAAAACTACTTTTTGGCAGATTTTTTGTAGTGCTGATTTGGAGTTAAGTCTAATTTTTTATTACTTTTAAGGCTGGAAGAAGTAAAATTCTCAAAAAACATAACTTGCCATACACTATCGGAACACTGCTCTACGTTACCTAATAGTCTTACTGAAAATGGAAAAAGCCCAGGTAAACGACAGTGAGTTGATTTCCCTGTACATCCGTGGTAATGAAAAAGCCTTTGCCAAATTAGTGCAACGGCACAAATCGAAAATTTACACCACTATTTATTTGATCGTTAAGGATCAATACATTGCGGAAGATTTGATGCAAGACACGTTCATAAAAGCCGTGGACACTATCAAGTCGGGTAAATATAACGAGGAGGGAAAATTTCTACCCTGGATTATTCGAATTGCTCACAACTTGGCCATTGACTATTTCCGAAAAGATAAACGCTACCCCAGTGTGGTGTTTGAAGACGGAAGCAGTGTGTTCAACACGCTCGAATTTGCGGAGGATTCAGTAGAATCAATCCAGATTCGACAGGAAACACACGAGCATTTGCGCGAATTGATTCAGCGATTGCCGGAACAACAGCGTCAGGTGCTTATCATGCGGCACTACGAGGAAATGAGTTTCCAAGAGATTGCCGATGCAACCGGCGTCAGCATTAACACGGCTTTGGGACGTATGCGTTATGCGTTAATTAATTTACGCAAGCAACTGAGCAAACGTTCGCCGAGTTATGATAAAAACCTTTACCCAAGATGATGTGATCCGGTATGTCTATGAGGAGACCCTGCCCGAGGAAAATCTACTCATTGAAGACGCACTAATGTCAGAACCGGACCTGATGACGTTCTTCCTCGAAGCCCTCGAATTACGGGCCTTGATGAACAAAATAGAACGCCAGCCACGTAAGAATACGGTTCAATATATCCTAAATTATTCTAAACACCATCCGGCAAGCCCACCTGTTCGATTACGGCATTCGTAACGAACAAGTGGGCTTGTTGGCATCTGTGTCCTGGAGTTTAGTCTGGGTGGCCATCGGCTACTCGAATTAAAGCCCGGGACATGTATTTCCATGCAAAAAAAAGAACGGTTTACACGTTTTATCGAGTACTTCACGCAACATTATCCCGAACCAAAAACGGAACTGAACTTTGGTAACCCGTATGAATTGCTGGTCGCGGTGATTTTATCCGCCCAATGCACTGACAAACGAATTAATCAGATTTCACCTGCCCTCTTTGCTAGATTTCCAGAACCAGAATCCTTGGCAGCAGCCTCGGCCGATGAGGTATTCACCTACATTCGCAGTGTCTCCTACCCTAACAATAAGGCGAAACATTTGGTCGGGATGGCCAATACGTTGATGAATCAATTTGGGGGAGAAATTCCGGCAACAGTAGAGGAATTGCAGACCTTGCCGGGTGTAGGCCGCAAAACAGCCCACGTAATTTTGTCGGTGGTTTATAATGAACCGACTATGGCCGTCGACACACACGTCTTTCGCGTATCGCATCGGCTTGGGTTAGCTCCTCTAACAGCTACCACGCCACTAGCTGTTGAAAAAGCGCTTATGGCACATATTCCGAAACAATACGTTCCGAAAGCGCACCACTGGCTCATTCTACATGGCCGTTATGTTTGTCTTGCGCGGTCGCCGAAGTGCGACGTGTGTGCATTGACGGAATTTTGTAAATACTACGAAAAAATTAAACCAGGATTTGTTGGAATGTCCTGATTCTGCCTGGAATCACAGAAAGGAAGTAAATGGACAATGGATAATCAGTCTGTTTCCATTGCTAATTATCCATTGTCCATTTACTTCCTTCCTACAAATTCTGGTTCAGGTTTAATATTGTTCGGTGGTAGCAAAGAAGAAACTACCTTCGATATCCGCATTTTCGTCTGAATCAGAGCCATGAACTGCGTTGGCTTCGATAGATTTAGCGTACAGTTTACGAATAGTGCCTTCTTCAGCCTGCGCTGGATTGGTGGCGCCAATAAGTTTACGAAAATCAGCGACAGCGTTTTCTTTTTCTAAAATCATCGGAACAATTGCTCCCGACGACATGTAGGTGCGAAGATCATTATAGAACGGCCGTTCGCGGTGTACCGCATAAAATTGACCCGCGCGTTCGCCCGTTAGTTGCGTTTTTTTGATCGCTACGATACGGAAACCCGCTTCTTCAATCATCTTAATAATTGCGCCTGTATGCCCTGCTTCTACAGCATCGGGCTTAATCATAGTGAACGTTCGGTTCGTTGCCATTGTAAGTCTTTTTATTCAAATTTCATTTCCCTACGCGGGGCGGACGTAAATGTAAGGTTTTACGGTCTAAATGCCTTGCCAGATGCGGTAGAAGCGCTCCTGATCTATACCCAATACACGCCCAATACAGACAAAGGTTGGCAAAGTTACCGGGCACGATTCGCAAATAGTCAATCGGAATTGGTATTATTCGTACTTTTGGGTTTCGATTATGGCCCTGGTCATTTGTATATGCAAGATATTGAAGCAATTGGCGCGGTTATCGCACACCCACAGACCGTGCTAATTACAACTCACCAGAATCCCGATGCCGATGCTATGGGTTCATCACTGGGACTGGCGGGCTACCTTCGCAAAAGAGGCCACCATGTAACAGTTATTACACCGACCGAATATTCCCAGAATTTACACTGGATGGCAGGTAATGACGGCGTAATTGCGTTCGACGAAAAACTACGCGTGTCGGTAAGCCAGTTGTTTGACGAAGCTGACGTTATTTTCTGTCTTGATTTTTCGAGTCTTGACCGCATCCGTGAATTGGGGCCTATGGTGCGCCAATCCCGTGCTCGTAAGATTATGATTGATCACCACCTCGAACCGGAATCATTTGCCGACCTTGCGCTCTGGGACCCAACCGCAGCAGCAGCAGCCGAATTGGTTTTCCAACTCATTGTTGCCCTAGGCGATAAATCGTTGATTGATGTTCCCATTGCGGAATGTCTGTATTCGGGTTTGATGACGGATACGGGTTCATTCCGGCACTCGAACACAACGGGCAATGTTCATCGTATGGCTGCCGAATTGGTAGACCTCAAGATT
>JANXVQ010001007.1 GCA_025351545.1 Spirosoma sp. | reverse complement strand
TCACCTGGCTTACTGCTATCAGGCTTGGGTAGCCCTGAAAGGTCAAGCCAAACAAACTGGACAAACCATTTATTGGCTTGACCTTCGCTTTTTAGAGACTATCTGATCAATGAGTTAGCTGGCCCCAGAATTCAAGCAATTTCCCTTTAAGTGAAAGTCTTGGTTAATAAACTAAAAAAATAGGTCGGCATTGAGATATGCTTACTCCTTAAAAGCTACTACCCAATAGATCCAGGAAATTATGTTGGCAATGATACCCAGCCAGGGGTTAATAAACGAAAGGCTAAAGCAGGTGAGGTTAATCAGCCCACCGATTCGAATGCGGCTGTTGACAGCTGATACGATTTCGTCAGTTACAAAGGAATGGAGAAGCCCCTTGGTTTTAGCCGCAGCTATTTTCCACAGTAGCATATAGGCAAAATTTACCAGCAAAAAATAACCCGTATAAAACTCTACGGCAACATTTTTAGCCTCGGTGTCAATAAACTGCCCTACGGTTTTGGTGGGAAAAGGGACAAGAGCGACAATGAGTAGTAACAGCCCATTGGCCAGGATCAGGCTGCTGTTTGGTTTCTTGATGAGCCTAAACATCTGGTGATGGGCCAGCCACATAAGCAATACAGTTGCAAAGCTGTTAAAGTAGGCAATGTATTTAGGCCATAACTCGAGAATGTTGTTGAAGAGGTTGGCATTGGTTGCGTTTGCATATTCTTCAACACCAATTTCCAATGACAGCAGCGTAATGGCTACGCCAAAAATACCGTCACTGAAGGCTTCCACCCGGCCTGTGCTTTCCCTCGATTCAGCCTGTTCTATGGATACTTGTTCAGTCTTCATCAATTTCTCCTCCTTTATTTTTGAATATATTCGTGATGGTTATTCCAAATGTGAGCAAAAGGTCATATTTGGATTTCTCCACCAGCACTACATTTTCATGGATATATTCCATATTTCCCCGCAATGCTACGTACCGATTAATGGGAACTTCAGCGCCCGCCAACGCATACACCCGGTTGTTAGGACCCTGAAAGGCAGGCTGCCAGCTTACTTCATAGACGAGCCGCACGCGTCCCCCCGGCAACGTCTGGGTTCCCGATGCGAAAGCCTGTAATCGCCACTTGTCGATGGTGTGGCTTGTTCCAGCGTAGTTTTCAAAGCTGTTGCCTTCGTATTTGCTACTTTCGTAAATGACGGCGCTTCCCAACCGTAAGTAACTCTGTTGATTCCCGAAAACCCGGTAGGCAGCTCCAGGGCCTACCTGATACTGAAAGTCAATTCCCCGCCGTAAGCTTTTAGCCAGTGAGACGATAACAAAAGGGTAAACCCGTCGTCGTTGTCCATACGACAGGATATTACGGGAGGTTACATCATTAGTCGTTATCTCATGTTCGCGGTTCTTATACGTATAAGACGTACCCGAAAAAAGTCCCCAGGTAGGGCCGTTATGGGCCAACTCAGCCCGGGAAGAGGAAATAAAATCGTTCACGTTACCGCCCAGAATGATGCCGGTGGCCGTAATACGGTATTGCCAGCGGGTGGTATCTACTTCATTAAGTTGCCCAAAGACTGAAAAACTCAAAATGAAAAAAAAACTAGTAATAAAAAGTCGCATAGAATGGAATTTAACTTCTGCCTGAAAATGTATGTGTTTTGTAGAAGTAGTTAATAATTAGTGACAAAGGTGAGATACTTAGGTAGTTGAATTATTGTAGATTTAGGTCATTTTTATTAGACCTGATCTCTGCATAATAGTGACATAATGCTGAAAACTAAGCCCTTAGCTTCAATTCCCACCTCAACTATTTACTATATTCATGATCAATAACATCTCTGGTGCGTCTATTCAACAGTCCCACTTCTGGGACCAGAGTCTTTCGTTTATTAGCCCGGCGGTCTCTGTAGACGTGCATCGGCATCGCTGTTATCAGGTTGTTATTACGTTAACCAGCACGTTTGACAGCACCATAGAGGGCCAGGAACTAAAGGGCTTAAGGGGCTTTATCGTTAATCAGAATATTCCCCACGCCTGCCAGGTAAGTGCTGGAGAAGTTTTCGTGAGCTTTATTGAAGCAGACAGTTATTGGGGACGGCAGCTTCGATCCTGGCTAGCGGGGAAACCCTACTTGAATTTAGCGGATTTACTCGATCCTGTGGCATTTCATTCATTGCTTCCAGAGGGATACGAAAAAATGACCGATGATGCTTTGATTGCCTATATTAAATTATTTTTCGAACGGATTTTTCCGCCGGTTTCCTCCGGGCATTTCAACACGGTCCGGCATTCCAGTGTGGTAAACTCGCCTGGTGCTGGTGCCGAAACGGACGAACGTATTATGAATGCCTTGGACTACATTAATCAGCACCTTCATAAACGTCTGATTGTGGAAGATATAGCCGATCATATTTGTTTATCGCCCGTACGGACCAGACACCTGTTTGCAAATACAACTGGTACTCCTTTTTCTCAGTATGTTCTTTGGAAACGCATCAAAGGCATTTTAAAAGCAACCATTAATGGCAGCCTCACCCTGGCAGATGCCTGCATTGACTTTGGTTTTGTGGATCAACCCCACTTCAATCGGCAGTTCAAGCAGACTTTTGGGACGTCGCCCACTACCTTGATCAAGGGCGGTCGAATTATTTTTTGAGGCATTTTGACTGGCTACTGCTGACAATACTGGCTCCAGTCATCTAAATTTTACTACTGGTCTGGACAAATGGATGCACTATAAATCAAGCTATCGAATCCGATGCGCCTACCAAAATCGTATTTTTTGCTTTTTATAGTATACCCAAAGTAGCTTCTCAGGCATGACCAAATATGTTCTGATTAAATTAAGTCAATTTTGATGATACTGTCGAGTTGATTGCCCTATTTGCCATTCCTCTGTCTTTATTTTTCCACCCGAGCGGCATTTGCCGTCATGGCTGCGTAAAAAAAATAGGGCTCTAACGCTATACTATATACGTGTATATGATAATGTTCTATTTTTAGCAATTGTTTATTTGTTGATCATGTTAATTCCTGAACAATTACTGGACAGCTCACAACGTTTCCGGCTGTGCTGTCCAGTAATTGTTCAGGAATTAACTGTATCCTTTGCACATAAGTTTGCTTGTCAAAACCTTTTGGCAGCAGCGTACGAACTTCGGCAGGTACGGCAGTTCCAACCCGTACTTTCTCAAAACCGGCGGGCGAATAAAATTTCAACACCTGGTAATCTCCTTTGGTCTTTTTGACATAATGAATGGTGTTGCGGGGCACACTGCCCATGCAGCCTGGTCCTCCTACACATATCCGTCATTAGGGCGAATGAAGTTTAAAAGTTTATTGAAATGCCATATTCCGTAAAGAAATCATTGGGTTTCACACCCGTTATTACTACACTTTCATAATTGTAATTCATACCCGCATGCAGGTTCAGATGTTTTGACACCGGCACATCCAGCGATGATTCTGCATGTATCCGGTAGTTATTGGTATATTGTAAAGAAGGCATATAGTACAGATCGTATACAAAAGTTATTTTAGAAATGCCTATCTTATTTCTGCCATGCAGCCGCGCAAGAAGGCGCGTTGTATTGATATTTTGGTTACCGTCATAGTTTGATTCATTAAAAATAAAGCCGTCAAAATGCTTATGCTCATACGTAACTCCCAGTGATAGGCCACCCATGTTATCTTGTTGCAACAGCCAGACATATTCCAGGCTTGGGCCAGCCTGCAGCAGTGGATGCAATTGCCTAAGTTTATTCGTTTCATACCAAAAGATGAAGATTGCATACCACCGTTTTTCCAGTTTACTATAAAAAAGGGTACGCGTCAGCAAGTCATTTTCTGACACCACATTAAAGACTTTAGTAAAATTATATTGGGTATGACTCTGTAAACCAAATCGTCTATTCCTGGTATTTAAATTAAAGTCGGCGTTGTTAGTAAGACCCAGCCGTTGAAAATTTCCGCCATTGAGGCTACCCCCTATACTTACCTTGGCATTAAATGCGGCAGAATCATTTAGCGATGCTTGCCCGCAGCCAGAATAATTAATACAAAAAAGAAAGAAAAAGAAAAGTAAATACTTAGTCATTCGATTATTTATAATAGAGTGGCATTTCTACAGAAATGCCACTCTGAATAATGGCTTAATTTAGGCTAGGGGACGGCTGGTACTCTTAGTAAATACCAGCCGTCCCCTAGTTCCACCTAATAGTCAGGGCGAAGCTATTTTCTGCGCCTTAAGCTATTCTATTGGTCGGTTCCGTCGGTTCCTAACGCTAAGATTATTTTTTACCAAAAAAATCCAGCAACAGTTTGGTAAAGGCTGTCGGTTGTTCTTCGCTTACAAAATGCCCGCAGTCTTTTACTACAGCGCTTTGTACATTATCCGCTGCAAATTTCATACTCATGGCCACGCCTGGACCAAAGCTGTGGTCGCCACCTATTGCCAGTACCGGCATTTTAAGCTTTTTCATATTTGCACGGTTATACTTTATATCGTCAAGCGCAGTACGGTAGTAGTTAAAACCTGCAGTCATACCGCCGGGCTTGGTGTAAGCAGCAATATACACATCTATATCAGCCTGCTCTATGCTGTCTTTTTTGAAAGTTTCATCCCCTTTATAACCCCATTTGGTAAGAAACTCACGCTCCTTGCCAGCGGTGAGCATTTCGGCGTAAGGAGACATAAAAAAGCCAAAGTGCCACAAACCGCCATTGGCAACGTCCATAGCCCTTTCCAGGCCAAACCCCGGAATGGCGGATTCCACATAGGCAAACTTAGCCACCGTCTGGGGATAAGCGTTCGCCAATGAATACCCCACATTGGCGCCCCAATCGTGCGCAACGAGATCAAACTTTTTAATACCCAGCCCGTCCAGCAATTGATGCACGTCTTCGGCAAGATTGCGCTTGTCATAACCAGAATCCGTAATTTGAGATTCGCCCAAACCACGCAGGTCAACCGCAATGACGGTATGGTTTTCGGCAAGGGCAGGCATCATTTTATGCCACGTATGCCAAGTTTCAGGGTAGCCATGAATCAATACGATCGCGTCGCCCTTGCCACCCATCACGTAGTGTATTTTTACGCCATTAGCCATTGTTGTGTGGTGCGTAAACTTGTCGGTAAAACTTTTGTCGTAAGAGTAGGCAGCAGTAACGGTTGAGCTGTCTTTCTCACTGGTTGCCGTACTGGCAGTATTTCCACCATTACAGGATGCCACAAGGGCCACTACTGCGCTGGCTGAAATTGCCATTGTTAATTTGTTCATTGTTTTATTTAAGTACTGAAAATTGGTGTTCTATTAATTTAACAGGCTACACGGCATATGTGATAATGCCGTATTGAGTAGCAATATCTTTTCTAAGCTGCGGGTCGGCATGGGCATCTAAGTTGCCGGTAGCGTCAACAAAGGCTTCAAAATTTGCCCCCGGTATAGCCAGCGTCGTAAAATGCACATCTTCAGTACCCGTAAATTTTATGCCATGCGGCACGCCCATTGGTGCATATACCATAGCACCTGCGTGCACCACGTGCGTATCGGTGCCTACGGTAAAGGTTATTTCACCTGTATGAATAATGAACAGCTCATCTTCACGACTATGCATGTGTAACGGCACTCCGCCACCGGGCTTACCGGTTACATCTTCGATAAAGACATCACCATCCGTATCTTTAGCAAGAAGCATCATTCGGTGTTTGCCGCCGGTCTTCGTTTCCCGGATTTCTTCGGGGCCTGTAATTATCTTAGGCGTTTTCATGGCGTACATTTTGTTGATTTAAATACGAAGCACCATACGGATTATCTACCAGATAAGCCCAGTTACCGCTGGCCTGCTTTTCAAGTATATCGCCGGAAACACCATACAAATCAAGCTTTGTCCCATCGGGTAATGTTGCTTTCATTGTCCATTCATCAACCCAGGAAGCGATATCACCAACAATAAAATCGGCGCTTCGCTGAGCCTGAAGGTCAGGTTTTAGTGCACATACCTGTTCCAGTGCTGTTCGAATTTGCTCCCTTCCTTTTACAAATGTGCCGGGCCCGGTACTATAAATTGCTTCAGAATCATAGCAATCCAAAGCGCCCTCAACATTACCATTACGTACACAGTTTTGAAAATACCTGGCCGCACCGATAGGGGTAGTTCTGTCAACTATCTTTTCCATATTATTGGCTTATTTTTCTTTGTGCTTTAAAAACGGAGGAGTTATTTACCACAGGTTTATAGCTTACAGCGGCTTTGTTGCACGGCTACTCCCCATTAAATGAAAAAGCACCGGAATGGCGAACTTTGAGATCGCTAAGAACGTGTTGGGGAATTGAAAAAGACTGGTAGTCGTGTCACCTTTGTGGTCGCCAAACGACAAGATGAT
>JANXVQ010000951.1 GCA_025351545.1 Spirosoma sp. | reverse complement strand
ATTTTCGTGAAATCATCTTTCCGGTCCGACCAATACCGGGCACTATCGACAAATACGACCTTGCTCGCACAATCAGTCTTAAAAACAACGCTCATATAACCGTTCTGGGTTTGCTTGACCGCTATGATGAGCTGAAAAATGAAATCTTAACGAACGTTATGAAAACGTTACGAAATCAGTTAACACAGGACGATATCAAGAGCGATATGCTTATGCTGGAAACAGACTCAGTGCCGTATACGATCCACCAAAAAGCAAGTGAACTCCATGCCGACCTGATCATTATCACGTCTGACATCGACACGGTCAGTAAATTCTCTTTGTTCGGGCCGTTTGTTGAACAGATCGTCAATCACGCCAAAGTACCTGTATTGGCTATTAGACCCTACCCTATTGCTGCGGACCCGCAACAACAACCTGCCAATAGCCTATTTCAATCAGTAACGACAGCATTTAGTCTGGCTTGACCAGCCGTCCAGCCAAATTAATAAAGCTTGTCTACGCGTTTTATACGTGATAGAATTAAAGTGGGTTAGTGGGAGTGATTAATAAACGCGCTCGCTAACCCACGCCCAGTTTGAGACGACGGAGCAACAAATCGTTTGCCTGTTGCAAATCAGGACTCAAGCACGATTTACTAAGCAATTTCTAATTTCTTGTTAAGCAGTCCCTAAGGTGGTGATAGTACATTTATGATATAAAATTTATGTTTCACCTTAAAATTATACCACCATGGAATATAAACAGACAAACACCGCTGCCATCTGGCTTGCTGCATTATCCGCGCTTTTACTGGTTTGTAGTGTCTATTACTGGAATAAAATGGGCGACGTAATCAAGGAGAAAAATAAAACAGAGGGTAAAGCCGATTCGCTCCTCTCCGTAAAATATGATCTTGAGCGCAACATTAAACAGATCAGTAACGACCTGAACGCCCAGCTTGCCGAAGCCAATACTCAAAACGAACAGTTGGAAGCGCGTGTAGAATCCGTGCAGAACAAACTCCATGTTAAAGATAATCTCTTTAGTAAGGTTCGTCATCAAAATGCAGCCAGTGTTTCCCAACTGAATACACAGATTGCCCAGTTAGAAGGGGTTCGTACTGACTTACAATCTGAGCTGGCACAGGTTAAAGCACAAAATCAGCAATCGCTGGCCGATAACACCGGTCTGAAAAATACGACGACAGCCTTAAAAGGCAGAATCAGCACCCTCGGCACCGAATTGGTCGCTATGAAAGGACTCGTTACGGTTGATAATTTCCGGGTGGATGTGATGAAGCCAAATGACAAACTGACCGCCAAAGCCAAAAAGACCAAGCAGCTTCAGATTTCGTTTACCCTGCCTGCACTTTGGAAGACAGACGGTAATGAGACAATTTACCTCAGTATCACCGATCTTAAAAATAACCCCGTCGACGGCGCTTTGCGTACTGAAACGATCTATGTGGGAGAGTCTGCTCTTCAGGTTCCGATTCATGCGATCAAGACGGTAGATTTTTCGAACAATCCACAACAGGTTACCATCAACTATGAGCCTGCCAGCAAAGTAGAATCAGGCTTTTACAAAGTTAAAATCTACACCAAAGACAGTTACCTGGGTTCAGCCGAGTTCGGTCTCCGAAATAGCTTCTGGTTCTTCTAAACAGTAAAAAACAACAAAATCATTGACTCTGCCCTTTCAGTTAGCCAATGATTTTGTTGTCAAGCGCGTTTTGAGAAACTGCCTGTAAGCCCGGCACTTCCGGCCTCCTAAAGTAGGTGATTGGCTCAGAGGCTTATTGTGTACAGTTTTATGAATTTGGGGGGTTCCTCGCTGGACTTCAAACTGTTTTCTTATAGCATGGAGTTTCTAAGAATCCTTGCTGGCGTTTATGGGTGAGCGTTCTGGCGGGCAATGGCTTTCGTGGCTGGTGTCGTTTGATGCCATTCTGGTGTTGAGCGGAGCCGTGCTGACTTCCTTTGTGGGTGTTAGCGGGCTAATGAAACGAATGACGCTGGACCGAATCTTTCCACAGTTTTTTCTAAAAGAAAATGGCCGTCAGGCACCGTACTATATCCTACTGCTGTTTTTTCTACTTTGCGTGGCTATCCTGCTCAGTACGAGTGGAAATCTCCAGGCGTTGGCGGGTGTGTACACCATTTCATTCCTGGCGGTTATGGGCTTATTTGGCATCGGGAATCTATTGCTCAAACTTCGCCGAAAACGCTTGCCCCGGCCCGAAAAGGCCCCCATTAGTTCGGTTCTGCTGGCCCTGCTTGCGGTAAGTCTGGCCCTGTTGGGTAATGTGATGCTGAATCCTCAATACGTCTGGGTCTATTTCGAATACTTCATCCCCACGTTTTTGATTGCCCTGATGATGATGGACCGATCGCTGATTCTGACTGGTCTGTTATCGGTAATTCTCTACTTTTTCAAACCGCTCAAACGGAGCATCGAGCGATTTACGAGTTGGACAAACCAAACGATTAAAGAAATAAACGGGCAGGAGTTTGTCTTCTTTTCGAAAGGAGATGATATAGCCTCGCTCAATCAGGTCATGATTTACATTCAGCAAAATGAAGAAACCAATCGATTACGTATTGTAACGATTGAAAATGAACATTTCAAAGCGGCCGAAAACCTGCACCGCGACATCGAAACCCTCGACCGCGCCTACCCTGACATTGATGTTTCCTACGAGCGAATAAACGGCTATTTTGGCCCCGAATTAATCCAGGCGTTATCGGCCAAATGGCAGATTCCAACCAACTTCATGTTCATCGGCTCCCCCGGCCAGCGATTTCAGTACCGAGTCGAAGAATTGGGTGGGGTAAGGCTCATTATATAAATGTTGAACAGGCTCATTTCTCACTCAACAGCTTCAGCAATATGCCGTTCGTCCAGCCGAAACCGTCCTGATTAGGGTACTCCCCTCCTTTGGCCGCTGCCGTATTGATCACGTCATATTTCTCAACCATCTTGCCGCTGGCTTTATATACCCGCAAGTTCTCGTTAACCCAGTTGGTTTTAATCTTAGCAGCCAATGGTATTTGTCGGTAATTACGCAGTCCCCGAATGGCCAGCCACTGCAAGGGAGCCCAACCGTTGGACGCATCCCACTGCTCGCCGGTACGGACGAGTGTTGTGGTCAAACCGCCGGGCTTCAAAAAGGATTGTTCCAGTTTTCGGGCTACGCTTATTGCCTGACTGGCCGTTGCGATTTTAACGAAAAGCGGATAAACAGCGGCCAGCGAATAAACCGTTGACGGTTTTCGGGCCACAAAATCATAGTCAAAATAAAACTGGCTTTTAGCGTTCCAGCAGTAGCGTTGAATGGCTTCACACCGTTGCTGGGCCAGTTGCAGATACTTTTTCGACCGGGCTTCATCGCCCTTCATCCGGTAGGCTTCGGCCAGAGTTTGTTCCAGATGAACGAGTAACGAATTTAAATCGATCGGAATAAAATCAGTTGTGTGGATCGTCTGAAGACTCTTGCCGTCGCGAAACCAGCGGCTGCTAAAATCCCAGCCCGATTCGGCCCCGGCCCGAAGATGCAGATACACTACTTTCGGATCTTTGGCGCGTTGGGCTAGCTGAACATCTTCCCGGTACGACTCCGGACGAGGAGTTTGTTTGTCATCGTAATATCGGTTCAGGTAAACGTCCTCGGCCAGCCGAACCACCCGCCGGTGAGCCGGGTACTGTGCGGTCAGCCGGTCTTTGCCATCCATCCAGAAATCATATTCCTGCTGTAGTTGGGGCAGGTAATTGATCAGCACTCGACGGCCCTGCACTTCGCTCAGCAGGTTCACCATAAACGAGAAAAACGGTGGCTGCGAACGCCCTAAAAAGTAAGTCCGGTTGCCGTTGGG
>JANXVQ010000941.1 GCA_025351545.1 Spirosoma sp. | reverse complement strand
CCGAATGGCTGAAACAGTCAGATCGGGTAGGGGTGTTGAGCCTCCGGTGCGGTTCGACTGACTGCTTGCCGCCGTTTGCTGAACAGGCGTAACCCCTTGGGCTTTGTCGGCATGGGTGCTCATGTCATGAGCTGGCTTGGGTTGTGCTGAGGCATTCAGGGCTAACTGATTCAGATACGTTTTCAGCAACTGGCCATTCTGACTGGTCAACGCACAGGCAAACGCATCCGGCAACCAACGATCATTTGTTTCAGTGGCTTTATCGAGCCGGGCAAGAATCATTTTTTGTACATCGGGAGATTTTACCGATTCGCCCGATAAAGCCAGTATTGTATTCAATACAACCAGCGGTTCTTTGTCATTCAGCAGGTCGTATTTACGAATTAAGCTAGTGACAACGGGAGTCATCGGTAACACTTGCAGGGCTGTTTTACGAACACTTGCGCAAGGGTTTTGCAGAGCCGTTTGAATGGCCTGAAATACATCAGTATTTTCCGGGTTTGATAATTTCTCCACATTGTCAAAAACCAGCCCTTTCAATGCCCATATGGCGTGGATTGCCGCCGGATTATTGCCAATTTCATCCATTGACTGATCATTCACCAGGGCAATTAATTGCGGCACCACATCTCTATTTCCGCGTTCGATGAGCAACCGCTGGGCTGCCATTCGCCAGAACATATTTGTGTTTTTCAGTGCGGCCACCAATTCAGCAGGTCGATCTTTGCTTAAGGCCAATGGTGTATAAGCCGGCGCGTTTTTGTAGCCAACCCGATAAATTCGGCCGTGGGTGAAATCGCGGAGTGGGGTGTCATACGCATTGCCAGACCCATTGCTTGCGCCCCTCGGCGTGGGATTGTGCTGAATGATGTAACTGTACCAGTCAACAACCCAAACGGCACCGTCGGGTCCAACTTCGGCAAACACCGGCGCAAACCATTCGTCGGCCCCCGCCATGAGGTTGAAACCTTCCCCATCTTCATAGTTTGTTCCGCTTTTCTGCATCACATTCTGGTGCAGAATATGGCCCGTTGGTTCGGCAACGAACGCGATGTTGTTCCAGTACTTTTTCGGAAAAGCGCGGGCCGTGTAAAAGTTATGTCCTGCTGCTGCCGTAAATCCACCAAACACATCGACCTGCCGCACTTTTTCGGTAATGGGTTTCATATCCTTGTGCGTGTCAGTACCACGACTGCCATTTTCGCGAATGTGCGGGGCACCGTGAAAATACCGATTTGGAATGGCCATATACCAACCGTGCGCGTTGTTGGCCGTCGATCCGAAAATATCTCCTGTTTCGGTGAGGCCCAATCCCCAGGTATTGTTTGATGTGCTGGTTAGGTATTCGAGTTGCGAACCGTCGGGCTTAAATCGGAAGAATCCCTGACTAAACTTTATGCTATCGGCCCCAACTTTTCCTTTGAAGCCGGAATAGCCAACACTTCCCCAAATCCAGTTATCGAAACCGTAATGCAAATTGCTCGGGCCAGCATGGGTGTCGTACGTGCCAAAACCCGTGAAGACGATTTTCTTCACATCGGCCTTATCATCACCATTTGTGTCCTGCAAAAACAGCATGTGCGGAGCCTGCGAAACATACAATCCACCATTGCCAAAAGCTATACCCGTCGGGATACTCAGCCCTTCGGCGAAGTTGGTAAACTTATCCGCTTTACCGTCCTTATCGGTGTCTTCGCAAATAACGATGTAGTCAGAACCACCTTCGGGCTTGCGTTCGTTGGGATAATCTTTTGTGATCAGGGCGTAGAGTCGTCCGCGTTCATCCCAGGCCATTGCAATGGGGTGCATCACATTCGGTTCGTGGGCGAACAAATCGAGCGTAAAGTCTACCGGCACCTGAATATGCTTCATGGACTCTTCCGGCGAAAGCGGCTTTTGCTCCAATTGCGGACCGGGGCGCTTTTCGTAGTTCGGAAGCTTGGCTTCGTTATAGGCGAATGCTTGTGGTTTTAGGTCGTCGTGAAGCTTTTTAACGTCATCGCCAACGGCCCATAAAATACCACGCTCCAGGAGTTGCTGAAATCCGCGCTGGCTCCATGTCCGTTCGTCATGACCATATGCGGTATAGAACACACGGCCTTTGCCATACTGTCGTGTCCAGGTATAGGGTTCCTCCTTAGCTCCGGGGCGGTTGGCCGCTGGCATGTCTGCTGCCTGATCCGCTTTAATGTCCCGAACTGCCAGCACGTTATTGTCAGCTTGTAAATGACTGTGAAGATAGGTTTCGTCGTACGCTTTAAAGCTTGGCAACCCGGCAACAATCGGGTTATTGGGTTGCGTAAAGTGCGTCTGGATGGTGTCCATCCGATGCCGCCAAAACTGCCCGCCAACTACCTTATCGACATATTCGGTAGAATTGCGAAAGCAATACGACGCACAGTGAACCGGAATAATCCCCTTCCCCGACGATACGAAGTCCAGCAAAGCTTTCTCCTGCGGCTTCCCAATACTGTCCCAGTTGGCAAATATCAGCAATCCATCATATTTGTTCAGGTTATCCGAATTAAGATCTTCCAGTTTATCCGTATAGGTGAAGTTGATACCTTTATCACCCAGCGCGGCCATTATTTCCGGCACCCGTTCGATGGGCCGGTGATGGCCATTATCACCCAGAAACAGGATTTCGATCCGTCGTGGTTTTGCCGATTCCTGCCGGACAGTGGTTTGTGTAGCCGATTGGCGGGCACATTGGGCGAGAACTATTATTACCCCAATGGCAGTGAGTATTTTTTTCATAGTGTCTATTATGGCCGACTGAAACGGACGATTCTACACATTAAAATCAGGCAACTTAATTAACTTCCCACCTTGCAAAGCCGACTCGTGCGCCAGAATACCCACGCTTGTCCAATTGGCCGATTGAGCGGCATTCGGGAAAGGATCACGGTTTTCGATAATGGCTGATACAAATTCATGTACCATGTGTGGGTGTGAGCCGCCATGACCCCCGCCCTGCGTGAAGGAGAGGTGTTGTTGCTCATCGGCATCATACACTCCTCTGGTTGTAAATCCCGCAATTTCAGTGGGCAGTAAGTGCCCATAATCAGGCACTGTCACTTTTTCGGGAATTTCCGGTTCCGGTTTTTTTGCCGTATGAATAACGGGCTGCTCATCCTCAATCAACTGCCACTCAAATGATTTTTTGTCACCGTACACTTCAAAACTTTCCCGGTATTGCCGGGCCACATCGAATAGCGACCGATAAACATAGGCCGATAAGTCGCTGTCTTTGAACTTGATATGCGCCGATTCAACGGCAAACGGCGAGTTGTGAATCTTTGCCAACTCTTCCCGAATTGTACCCGACCCAAAGCAGGATACATAGTCGGCTTCTAGTTTGAGTAAACCGGCCACCGGGCCAACGCAGTGGGTAGCGTAATGCATAGGCGGTAAACCCGGCCAATAGTCCGGCCAGCCCTCCATATCCTGCTGGTGGCTGGCTTTTAAAAACTGAACTTTACCCAGTTGTCTGGTTTCATATAACTCCTTTACGAACAGAAACTCACGGCTATAGACCACTGTTTCCATCATCATGTACTTTTTGCCCGATTCCTTGCAGGCTTTCACAATTTCCAGACATTCCTCAACGGTTGTTGCCATTGGCACTGTGCAAGCCACATGTTTGCCCGCGCGCAGGGCTTTCAGGCTTTGCTCGGCATGGTTAGGGATTGGCGAGTTGATATGAACAGCATCAATTGCCGGATCAGCCAGTAATTCATCGTAGCTGCTATAGCGTTTTTCAATGCCATACGCATCACCGATTTCGTTCAGCTTTTCGACATTACGCTGGCAAATCGCATACATAGTCGTATTGGGATGCCGCTGGTAAATCGGAATAAATTCGGCCCCAAATCCGAGGCCAACAATGGCAATATTTATTTTTTGCATATTGGTAACACCGGGTTGAAACGCGGTGCAGATAATTCGTGGTAATTTTTTGCACCGCGTTTCAGCCCGGTGTTACTGGACTAGTGGCCAACTGCTGCTTTATGAATGTTAGTCCATCAACGGCCAGTTGTTCAGGTGAGTCGAACATGGGCCGGAAAATATG
>JANXVQ010000856.1 GCA_025351545.1 Spirosoma sp. | reverse complement strand
TATTCCAACGAAATGCGTTAGGACACGCTCTTCTACTCAAAACCTGACTAAATTATAAACGGCTACTGTACGAGTTGCTACTGCTGATCCTAGCTGTAGCAGGCTGATACCTCACATACTGACCTCAAACAAATTGGTTATCAATCAAGTATACAAAACAGTCGTTCACCAGCCTTATCCTTGACATGAAAAAGCTGCTTATCTTTTCAGTTCTGCTTGCTGCTCTTTCCAGTGCCTGCCGGAGCGACGATTCTATTGGACCATCTGACTTGCTGTATAAACGCTGGCACCTATTACAGAGCCGCGATGTAAATAATCCTGTCTGGTTCATGTATGACACAGATGCTTATTACGATACAGAATACCGGTCAGATGGCACTCTTATTTATCGTCGGAATGCTATCGTTACGTCAGCGCCCTGCTGTGCTGGTAACCGATTTGAGCGAAAAGGAGTGATAATTCAGTACAGTGAACCGGAATCTTGTCTAAACGTTAGGTGTACCCCTGCGGCAAACGTTACAATTACAATTTTGAAAGACAATTTATTGGAGTTACAAACCGGCGATCGGATTACCCAATATACGCCGGCTCAGTAGGATTTATTACGGTTTCAACACCACTTTAATCAAGCCCTTCTCCCTGGCATACAGCCGTTTAAACCAAGCTGCGCCTTCTTCCAGCGGTACTTCGGCACTCAGGATTGCCCCTACATTTATCCGGCCCGACGAAATTAGAGCCAGCGCGGCTTCATATTCACCATTGATAGCGCAGGAACCTTGCAGCCGCAATTGCCGGGTTACAACGGCTTGCAATGGAATCTCGACTGTTGGGGCCAGGTTACCCACCAATGTGACAGTTGCTCCTTTCCGAACACAGTCGATGGCGGTTTTGACCGTTGGCGTGGCACCGACTACTTCAAAAGAAACATCGGCCCCACGCCCGTGTGTGAGCGCTTGTACTTGTTTCGTAACATCGCCGTTTTGGCTGTCCGGCGTTCCAGCGTTGATCGTGTGCGTTGCACCAAGGGTTTTCGCCAGTGCAAGCCGATCATCGTCCAGATCAATGGCGATGATTGTGCCACAACCAGCCAATTTCAGCGCCTGAATTACGAACAAACCAATCATACCCGCACCAACAACCACTGCCGAATCATTGATTTGAATTGGCGTCAGACTAACCGCGTGAAGTGCCACGGCTACCGGCTCGACCAGAGCAGCGTGTGTGAAACTAACATTGTCGGGAATGGCGTAAAGAATATGCTGTGGCACACTCACAAACTCAGCAAAGGCTCCCTGCCGCTTGAAATCGGGCGTTGATACACCAACCACCTCTCGACCATCGCTAAGGTTATACTGACCCCGACGAGTGTACCAGTCGTCGAGTACATAAACCGTCGAGTCGAAGGTAACACGGTCGCCGGTTGCCCAGCCGCGTACATCGCTCCCCACTTCGGCAATAATACCCGATGCTTCGTGTCCCATCACAATGGGGGGAATGCGCCGACCGCTGCTGCCATCCATACCATGAACATCGGAACCACAAATACCTACGGCCTGCACCCGAACCAATACCTCATTGGGCCGAATAGTCGGCTTTGGCAAATCCTGTAAATCAAACTGATTGTATTCTGTGAGAACGAGAGCTTTCATGTGTAACGCGGGCGAGAGCCCGCTTTTAATTGCCGCGACAGCATTTTTATGACATGAAAAGCGGATTTCCATCCATATTACTTGCTACTTCTGATAAATCTTCACAAACACTTCAGTCGAAAGCTGCTCATACTCGCTTTGCTGCAGATACGGATTGATTTCGTACGTAATAACCTCATCTATCAAGTCGGGTATTTCACCAAATAGCTTGCTGGCGGCAGCGGGTGTATATTTCTTTTTAACCCGAACTAAACGCAGGTGAGGGTCTTTTCCCCAAGCCGGGTTGTCGCCCAGAACCAGTTGAATTTTGGCCCAGTCGTTGAAAAAATACTCCTGCAACAACGGAATAATTCGGTCGCGAAAGGCGTCACAAAGATCAGCGTGTGTTTCGATTCGGGTTAAATAAGCATGGCCAATCTGGTGGTCCCGATCGAGCAGGTATTCGATACGCTCATTGATCGTCCGTAATAACTGCGCCAAATCTACACCGTCGATAATACCCAAAATCGTTGGATCAGGCAGCATCTCACGGAACGAAAACCGGCGTCGTAATGCAATGTCCAGCAGGGCAATGGACCGGTCGGTGGTGTTCATTGTCGCCACCACAAACAGGTTTAACGGAACACCAAACCGCTCCTGCGAATAAGGCAACGTCAACCAAAGTTCGTTATCTGCACCCAATCGCTTGTCTGTTTCGAGTAGCGTAATCAAATCCCCAAACACACTGGCGACGTTGGCCCGGTTAACTTCATCAATAAGCAAATAACAGGCGGGGGCCTTTTTCAACTTATGACTACGATTCTCCGGTGAGTCATTCAGGCAATCGGCTATGGTGCCATAACCCGCCTGCTGAATAGCGGATAAACAGGCTTTATGGAAAATTCCTTTGCGGATTTTATAGCTGATCTGACCATTGATTACCTCCGGCCGAATACCTTCGACAAACTCTTCGTAGCTGTACGATGGATGGAATGTAATCAGGCTGGAATTTTTCTCACGCAAATACGGCTGCAACGCGAACGTTTTGCCCGTACCCGGTGGCCCAAACAGGATCAGATTATGCGGCTGATTCGGCAATGTCGGCTTAACTTCATAATCGGTTTCCGGTTCTTCGACACTATATCCATTCAATACGCGATTCCCTAGAGTTGGGTCGTCGGCAAGTCTGATAACCTCACTTTGGAACGCTTCATCTTCGGCCGCCCGATACACGTCGGCATTATGCCGGGCCGAGTGCGGACCTCGTTTGTTGCTTTCAACAAGCTCGAGCAGGCAGTCTTCCCAACACGTACGCAAGGTAGGATTGTAGAGCAGGTGAGCGTTCGATTGCCCAATGATAACGGACAGATAATCAGACTTTTCGGTGAGTGGCTCAAAGACCAGTTCCTCCGTACTTTTCAGTCGGTCGTAGCAGGATTTCTTGACAGTCAGATGATATTCGACTTCACCCCGGCGCGGTTTCTGAATCCGTAGCGCCTGAAAGAAATTAATATTTGCAATGATCGACGCTTTCTCCTGCCGCACGGTAAACGCCAGTCGAGCGTCGCCATTAGGCAGGTTAACCATGTCGATCAACTCCTTTAACAACCCAAAGAATCGCCGGACGGCTTCGGGGTGACCAATGTCACGAACACGTTCGATCAGGGGTTGTTGTTGAATATCGGGTAGCACAGGAAGGGCAAATTATCTTTACGAATTTACGATTTTTCAGCGGTTTATGATTGGCTATGTTCTATTGTATTTAATAGATTACGCCAAATAACTCCCGATGCTCACTACGTCGGCGAACACGCGCGTTTCAAAGTGGTATCAAGTAGATAACCGGGTCAAATAACAGCAATTCACCATCATCTCTCACAAGCACATTTCGGTGATGTAAATCACTGACAATGATGCCAAAATTCGTGTTTATAATAGTCGCTATTTTGAAGGAAAGCAAAATCAATATGCTTGCCAAGCGTCAGTAAACGGCTCGGCAGGTAGCATTTTATTAGCAGAAAAAGCCCATCGGCGAAGTAGCTTCTCCTCACCAACCCGAAGCGCCTGATCTAAATCGGCTTTTTGGGTACGGTTTTGAGGGGCTGGTCCTTGAGCCGCTTTGCTTGCTCTATGCACTCCTGCAATGACATCAAGGGCTGCTCGGAGACTTTCCTGATCATTTTTTTGCTCTGCTGCCGGTGGTACTCGTTGAGGTATGTAACGTTCTCCTCCATCTGATGATTCTGTCCAACGGTCATATAACCTTACAACTTCGTCCCCAAATTACGCCTGACTAACTCCCGATGCTGTTATAATTGCAATAAGAATCGTAGGTTTTGATGAATTACCAGTAACTGGTTTGTATCTAATATGCCTAAGCGACCCTGAACTAAACTAGCATCAATAGTGGCCAATTTACTAAGACGAACTAAGGACGCTTTTTTCAAACCGTTTAAATCACTGGGAACAAGTAACAAATCCGTTGGTTCTTGCCATTGAAGTTGCGTCGTTATAAAGGCTAACGTGACGTCGAGCGATGTAGCAATCAACACTAAGGCCGGGCGCACTTTGCTACCCGATAAATCCGTGAATGGAAATGGAATCAATACCAAATCGCCTTGCTTCATCTATATCGCTCTTTTAAATCGTCCAGCGTATATAAATCTTCGTCATCGTGCAAAAAGGCAAAGGTATTCGACGTTTCGACTAAGTGTTCAATACCTTTTTGCAGACTCGCTTCCTCATGCTTTTTGAGAATGTAAGACGCGAAGTCAGCTACCTCGCTGATTTTATCTTCGGGTAATTGATTGATTGTTTGCAAAGCCTGTTCTACTAATTGTCGGCGGCTCATAACATGTTGGTTTATGCGTAACGAAGATAACAATTCTTACGCCAAATAACTCCCGATGCTCACTACGTCGGCGAACACGCCCGAGGCTGTTACTTCGGCACCGGCACCGGGACCTTTGATCACTAATGGGCGGTCTTTGTAACGCTCTGTCGTGAACGAAACGATATTATCGGCGCCGGTTAGCTGATAAAACGGGTGATCTACGCCCACGGGTCGCAGGCCAATGGTCGCTTTGTTATTCTCGAAGCTGGCCACAAACCGCAGCTTTTCGCCGTTTGCTTCGGCGGTTCTTAGCAGGTTTTCAAAGTAGTCGTTGTTACGTTCCAGTTCCTCAAAAAAGGCCGGAATTGTTGGGGCGTCCAAACACGACTGCGGAAGCAATGTGTCGATCGTTACGTCTTCAGGTTCCAGCGGGAAACCGGCTTCCCGCGCAAGAATCAGAATTTTTCGGGCTACATCCAGACCGCTCAAATCGTCGCGGGGATCGGGTTCAGTGTACCCTTTTTCTTTGGCTTCACGGACAACATCGGCAAAGGAGGTCGGTTCGCCGTCGCGACCGGGGCGGAAGGTATTAAAAATAAACGATAACGTGCCGGACAAAATCGCTTCAATTTTCAGGAAGCGGTCACCGGAAGTCATCAGTCCCTGAACGGTGTTGATAATTGGCAGGCCCGCCCCAACGTTGGTTTCATAGAGGAACTTGACGCCCCGATTCAATGCTGTGCGCTGCAACCGTCGATACTCAGCATACGGACCGGAGTTGGCTACCTTATTGGGCGTTACAACCGAGATGTTAGCATCTAACAGCGATTCGTAAAACTGCACAATATCCTTGTCCGATGTGCAGTCGATAAACACCGAGTTTGGTAGGTTATAGTCTTTAATTTTTTCAACAAACGCCGGCAAAGAGGTCGTGACGCCTTCTGCCAATAGCCGCTCCCGCCAGTTGTCAAGCGAAACGCCTTTCGGATCGAGAAGCATCTTTTTGGTGTTCGTCATGCCCACGACACAGATTTTCAATAATTTTTCTGTGCGCAGGTATTCGGCTTGCTCAAAAATCTGCTTCAGGAGTGTTTTGCCAATCAGTCCCGTACCAACAAGATACAGGTTCAGCACACGCGCTTCTGACTGGAAGAAGATGTTATGCAGGGAGTTAAGCGCTTTTGAAAGGTTGTTTTTGTTGATAACCACCGAGATATTAATCTCCGATGACCCCTGCGCTACGGCCACAATATTGACCCCATTTTTACCCAGTACAGAAAACAACTTACCGGCAATACCTGAGCTTTTTTTCATGCCCTCTCCCACCGTGGCAATAACCGACAAATCGCGCTCGATGGCGATATTATCGATGTGGCCGTGCATGATTTCGGTGGCAAATTCGGCATCTAAAATTGTCTTTACATTTTCG
>JANXVQ010000697.1 GCA_025351545.1 Spirosoma sp. | reverse complement strand
CGGGGTAGCCGGAAAGAAGAAAATCTGCCATGCAAACTCATTCTTCTTTCCGGCTACCCCGCCCTCTATTTCAATTATTCTATTTCAACGTAGCCACCGCATCTTTAATCCGTTGTATAGCTTCGACTAGCGATTCGTCTGATGCGGCTGTTGAGATACGCAGGCAATCAGGAGCCCCGAATCCCGAACCCGCAACAGTTGCAACGAAAGTGGTATTAAGCAGCCACGATGCAAAATCGTCAGAATTTTGAATCGTAGTCGTCCCATCCGATTTACCGTAATAATAGCTAATATCGGGAAAAGCGTAAAATGCACCTTCAGGAATGTTGGTGCGAAAATGTGGCACGTCCCTAAGCAGTTTTACAACTAGATCGCGCCGGCGGTGGTAGGCTCTAGCCATCTCTTTCGATGGCTCCAGTGTTCCGTTCAAGGCAGCAACCGTAGCTTTCTGAGCAATAGAGTTTGTACCGGACGTAACCTGGCCCTGCAATTTCTCTACTCCATCAGCAATCCATTTTGCCGCACCGATATAACCGATACGCCAGCCCGTCATGGCATACCCTTTGGCTACGCCATTAACCGTGATCACACGTTCAGCAATTTCAGGAATGGACCCCATGCTGAAATGACCTTCAGTCGTGAAGTTGATATATTCATAAATCTCATCGGCCAGCACATGAACGTTCTCGTGACGAGCGACAACTTCGGCAATAGCGCGAAGTTCAGCTTCGGAATAAATCGAACCCGTCGGGTTATTAGGCGACGCATACATCACAATCTTGGTCCGGTCGGTAATGGCGGCTTCGAATTGCTCTGGCGTTACTTTGAAGTTATTTTCAAAACTACCATCAACAACAACCGCTTTACCCTCGGCCAGTTTCACCATTTCGGAATAGCTAACCCAGTAAGGCGAGAAGATAATTACCTCATCGCCCGGGTTTACCAACACCTGAATGACGTTGGCCAGTGAGTGTTTAGCACCGGTAGAAACGACGATATTCTCGGGTTTCCAGTCGATGTTATTGTCGCGCTTAAACTTATCAGCAATGGCTTTGCGAAGATCGGGATAACCAGCAACCGGCGAATAACCATGAAAACCATCATCAATGGCTTTTTTGGCCGCTTCGCAGATGTGTACTGGCGTTTTAAAATCCGGCTCTCCAACGCTGAGGCTAATTACTTTGTGACCCAATGCAGCCAGTTCCCGGGCTTTTTTGGTCATCGCCAGCGTGGATGATTCCTCCAGCGCGGTAATGCGGTCGGCTAACAAACTCACGGTGTCAAGCGTGGCAGACATAATCGGGAATGTTTTATGAAAATGATAACAAACTGACCGCTCCGGCGGCCCGGCGCAAAGGTATTACGTTTTCTGTGGAGGGGCGAGGTTTTTGGGGAATTAAAAAAGGTACACCTTGTAATTCCTTCCATATTTGTGTTGTTATTCATTTCGTAAGACCAAGCCACTTGTCCACTATGAGTAAACTTTTCTAATCATAGCAAGACGTACCTTGCTTGACTACCAATACGAATAGCCATGAAGCTGAAACCGCTCAAGAATGAACAGGATTACGATGCGTTAATGGCATGGGTTGACGAGAAATTTGATAAAAAAACATCGCCCAATAGCTCAGATGGCGAGACGGTACAAATAGCTTTATTACTTATTAAAGCCTACGAAGACGAATATTATTCAGTTCCTGCTCCCGATCCAATTGAGGCTATTCGGCTCAAAATGGACGAGAAAGGGTATCGCAACAAGGATTTTGTTGGGAAAGTCGGTAGCAAAAGCTATATATCAGCTGTATTGAATCGACGCAAACCACTCACGCTCGAAATGGCTAAGTTCTTCCATAAAAAATTAGGCATACCGGCCAGTGTATTGCTAAGTTGATTTTTATTCGTTGGATGAAAACAGTATTACCTCACTCCCATCCTCACAGTCTGCCAGCAACTCAACCGTAGTTTTATGCAAGATGGGATGCACAAAGTCCGGCGCAATCTCAGCTAATGGTACGAGCGTAAAGCGTCGCTGGTGCAGATACGGGTGCGGAATCGTCAACGTATCCGTTTGCAGAATAAGCTGATCGTAATACAAAATATCAATATCAATAACTCGTGCGCCCCATTTTTCCAACCGAACGCGGCCAAGCTCCTGCTCAATAGCCTGCGTTTGCACTAATAATTCTTCGGGCTTTAGCTGTGTTTCAACCACCAAAACCTGATTCAAATAGGCAGGCTGATCCGTAACACCCCAGGGCGCCGTTTCGTACAAACTCGATTGCAGCACCACCGTTCCAACGCGTTCAGCAATCAGATTGATGGCCCGATGAAGCATTTGGATACGGTCGCCGAGGTTCGTGCCGAGGAGGAGGTAGGTCATTGTGAAAGATGAATTCCATTTCTTAAACGCGTTCAACTTTCCTTTAAGTAGGGGATCATAAATTCTGAGGCATTTTACCCCACCCCTGGCCTGGTTTCAGGGGAGAGGTTGGGGTAAAATGCCATAAAATAATTGAACAAGTACTTAATAGTCTTTAAGTGCTTTGATGCCGTAATAAGCTTTAATTTCTTCGTCGCCGGGTGCTTTAGCGGGCCGAATAATGCGGAAGCCAACAAAGGAGGCAGAGGTCAACCACCAGTCTGATTTAGGGCTTTGCGGATCGAGCATTTTCCAGGCCGGGGCCGATGGTGTGCGGGCTGCCGATCGCAAAACGTCGGGTTCATCGTCCCACGAGCCACCCCGTACAGAGTTAGGATAGAGTGTGGTCGTTGGCGCATAAGGCTCTTTTATTTTTCCGCTGGCTACCTGCTTATAGTAATCGACAATATACTGGTCCTGAGTCCATTCCATCACGTTACCATGCATATCGTATAGACCAAACGGGTTAGGTTTTTTGGTGCCAACTTGCTTGTAGCCGCCATCACTGTTACCCGTGAACACGGCGTATTCGCCCAATTTTTTAACATCGTTTCCAAATGAATAGGCTAGCGCAGCATTCTTGTCATTTCCCCGGCAAGCATATTCCCATTCGGCCTCAGTGGGCAACCGATAGAAAACGCCCGTTTTGGCATAGAGCCAGGCACAAAATTTAATGGCCGCATACTGCGTCATATTAATGGCCGGATAACCCGCCCGGCCCATACCAAATGACATATCTACGTAGGGTGGACTGGGTCGTGTAGTGGCATCTGTCTTGGCTAGGTTCGCGTCGGATTCGGTATACTTTGTCGCCATTTCCTTCTCCATGTTCGTAAAGGCAAACAAGTCATAGAGGTCCCAAGTCACTTCGTACTTACCCATATAGAACGGCTCAATAGTTACGCTGTGTTTGGGGCCTTCATCGGGTTTGTGTCCTTTCTCACCAGGTAAGCTACCCATCAGGAATTTCCCGCCCGGTATGGCAACCATTGCGTATGTTTGATTGCTGCCCGGAACGGCCTGCGTGTACGATTTAAAATCAGTTGTGGTTTGGGCAGACGTGCTAACAACAGTACCTGTTGTTAATGCCATGACCATTAGCAGATGTTTAGGAGACATTTTTGAATAGGTGTATTAAGGAATAGCATTCACAGGTAAAAGTACGAACGATTTTCTTTGTTGTACCTTTGTGTAGGTTTACAAACTTAGATGGTGGAAAATGCGATATGATGACTTGCCAGAACTCATCCATCCTATTCATGTTCACTCTTGCTTTGAAGGCTATTGAAACTAAAGAAATAGTTATTTTTACTGAACACTTCGGGTATCATATTTTCCCGTTAGGTAGTGTTGAGTCTATCAATCATAACACGAATATCAACTGACTAAACCTGTAAGGTCTCCAAGACCTTGCAAGTTTAACGACCTATGAATTATTTATCAGCTGAAAATTTAAAAAAATCATACGGCGACCGCACCCTGTTTCAAAACCTGACATTTGGAATAAGCCGGGGTGACAAAATCGCTATTGTTGGTGCCAACGGCTCCGGCAAAACCACATTGCTGTCGATTTTGGCCGGGGCTATGGCGCCCGACGCAGGTCTTGTCAGCCAGCGTAAAGACATCACGGTCGGGTATCTCGACCAGCAGCCCGATCTGAACGATGCGCTAACCGTAATGGAGGTAGTACTGGCGGGTGAAAGTGCTCAACTCGATGCTGTGCGGGCTTATGAACTTGCCCTCGCCCACGACGATCATGCCGGTCTCGAACAAGCGATGTCGGATATGGAAAAACTCGAAGCCTGGGATTACGAAGCTCAGATTCGGCAAATTCTGGGTGAACTGGGTATTCAGGATGTGGAACAAATGGTTGGTTCGCTGTCGGGTGGGCAACGCAAACGGGTCTCCTTAGCGCGAGTTCTTATTCAGAATCCCGACTTGTTGATTTTGGATGAGCCGACTAACCATCTTGACTTAGAAGCCATTGAATACCTCGAAGGTTTTCTGACTACCAATAATGGTACATTGCTGATGGTTTCCCACGACCGGTACTTCCTTGATCGGGTCTGCAACCAGATTGCCGAAATGGACAACGGTCAACTATATACGTACAAAGGCAACTACGCGTACTTTTTGGAGAAAAAAGACGAACGCGAAACAGCAGCTGCGTCCGAATTAACGAAAGATCGAAATACGTTCCGGCGCGAGCTGGACTGGATGCGTCGGCAACCCAAAGCGCGGGGTACAAAGGCTCAGTATAGAATTGATGCGTTTGAAGACCTGAAAGAAAAAACCAGCGGTAAAAAGAGCGATGGCGATTTAGACCTGAATCTTCGTATGGCCCGGCTGGGCAGTAAGATTCTGGAAGTCGAAAATCTAAGCAAACGTTTCGGCAATAAAGTGTTGCTTGATCATTTCAGCTATACGTTTAAGCGGCCCGACCGTGTGGGACTGATCGGCAAAAACGGCATGGGTAAAACCACGCTGATGAATATGCTGACCGGTCAGCTACGACCCGATTCGGGGAAAATATCAACGGGCGGAACGGTTAAGTTTGGCTATTATACGCAAACTGAACTCGATTTACCCGAAAACCAGCGGGTAATCGACGTTGTGCAGGATGTGGCCGAAGTGATGAAATTAGCTAACGGCGATACTATTACGGCAACTCAGTTACTGAGTCGGTTTCTGTTCGACCGTTCAAAACAATATGATTTCGTCGCCAAATTGAGCGGGGGCGAAAAACGACGGTTGCAACTCCTGCTGGTATTAGTACAAAATCCGAACTTCCTGATTCTGGACGAGCCGACTAATGATCTGGATATCATGACGTTGAACGTTCTGGAGGATTTCCTGCTCAACTTTCCGGGATGCGTACTCATCGTAACCCACGATCGATACTTTATGGACCGGCTGGTTGAGCACGTTTTCGTGATGGAAGGTGAAGGAAAGGTGAGAGATTTTCCAGGCAACTACACCGACTATCGTGATTGGCGGGATGCCCAGCCTAAGGTCAGTGCGCGAAATGAGAAAGCAAATTCAGCGGTAGCCAAAAACCAATTGCCCTCGCCGGTTGTTTCTTCGGCACCGGACAAAGGCGATATAAACAGTGCCAGGAAGAAACCATCGTTCAAGGAAATTCGGGAGTATGAAACGCTCGAGAAGGAAATTGATTCCCTGGAGCAACACAAAGGCAACGTGGTGACTCTGCTCAATACGGGCGGATCTCATGAGCAATTAGTGGCCTGGGCAAAGGAAATTAAGCTAATTGACCAAACCATCGCCGAGAAATCAGAACGCTGGCTTGAGTTGGCGGAGTTTATTTAAAGAGTGAATGAGTGAAAGAGTGGTTCACGGTCTGCTCTTTTCCACTTTTTCACTCATTTACTCTTTAACTATGGATCAACTTATCATTTTTTTTCATTACCTGCTCAACTCGGAAGAAATCATACGAACGGGTGGACTAGTGCTGATTACGCTTATTGTCTTTATCGAAAACGGCTTCTTTTTTGGCTTCTTCTTACCCGGTGATTACCTCTTATTTTTATCGGGTGTTTTTGCCGGAATCAAGCTGTTAAATGTGCCACTGTGGCTATTATTGACTTGTATTTTTGGAGCAGCCGTATTGGGCTCATTAATTGGTTATTTAACTGGTTATTACTTTGGCGGGAAGATAAAAAACCGCCCCGATTCGCTGTTTTTCAAGCAGAAGTATATCAACAACACACGGGATGCATTTATTAAATATGGTAATAGTGCGTTGATTATTTCCCGATTTCTGCCCATCGTCAGAACATTTGCTCCGCTACTGGCCGGCCTGATCCATATGCCGTTCCAGTTTTTCATGAGTTATAATGTCATTGGTGGAGGCATTTGGGTGCTTACGCTGGTGGGTGGAGGATTTTTCTTCGGCGAACGGTTCCCCTGGATTGTCGATTATGTACAGTATATAATTCTGTTCTTCCTGGCCATTACAACCTTCACCGTTATAAAAGGTTATCTCAACGCCCGGAGAGACAAGAAAACAGAGCAGGTCAACGACTGAACTTATACTTTACCCAAACTAGTTTTACGTTCATAAATTCTTTCAGGCCAATTCCCGGCCGAAATCGACGTTTAATGCCACCAACTGGCATCCACGCACCGGACCTAATGGCTGGTGATGACAAAACTCTCGTGAGCCGCCGTTTGTGTTGATGGGTTGGACAAAGACGCTTCAGAATAATCGACCCAACAGACGCAGGGTATAGCACATTTTTCTACTTCGCCAACGGCTCATCCTCACTTTCCAGTGTAGAAATTAGAGCGACCATCGTATCGATAACCTCCTCCATTCGCTCAGGACCAACAATCTGGTCAAATTTATCGCGAACTTCCTGCATGCATACCTTAATCGTTACGAAAAGTTCTTTACCCCGATCGTTAAGAAAAATGATGCTAGAGCGCGAATCGGTCGGATTTTTTTGCGTGTACACGTAGCCCTCATTCTCCAGCAACCCAACAATTTTACTCATCATCTGCTTTGTCACGCAGGCACGTTTTGCCAGTTCGTTGTTTGTAATGCCGTTCTCTTCGATGTTTGACAAGAACATCAAATAACTCATTTTGAAATCAGTATAGCCCAGTGCGTGTAAACGCGGCTCAATGAAGTTGCCAGTATATCGTTTAAGACGCCAGAATAAACGACCCATAGATCGCTCCCGGCCAGTCCGAAATTGGTCAAAATCAAAGGAAATTTTATCTGTTTCCACGAACATGAAGGCAAATTATAAAATACTGAAACAATTCACGACAAAATATTGTACAAATATAGTCAACCTATTTGACTTTGTAGTCAACCTGGTTTACTTTTGCAGACTAATAGTCAAACAAGTTGACTATAAATTTAGTTCTTTAGCCTACAGTAGGCTACGTCTGAAAATTCACTGAAAATATGGCAACCTTAACAGAAGAAATGTCGACCACAGAAGAGAAAAGCGGAATCAAAGCGTATTTACCCCGCATAATTATTGCCCTCATCGTATTAGTTGGTGGCTACTTCGGCTATAAAGCTTTTGTACACAGCCAGCAATATGAAACAACTGATAACGCTCAAATCGAAGGCAACTCTGCCCCCGTACTAGCGCGTGTAGCTGGCTATGTGAAATCGGTTAATGTTGACGATTACGCCCTCGTAAAACAAGGCCAGTCACTCGTAACAATTGATCCTGAAGAATATGATGTGGCACTGACGCAGGTGAAAGCCGACTATCAACAATCGTTAGCTGACCTCGCAACGGCGCGTGCCGATTTACAAACGGCCCAGGCCACGGCCCGCAATGTAGTGCAGAATGCCCGCGTTGCCCAGTCAAACGCTCAGGTGCAGGCCATCCGGCGAAATAAAGCCCAGCAGGATTTGCAACGTGACCAGAATCTCTACAAAGAGCAGTCGCTGACTAAAAAACAACTGGACGATTCACAAAGCAATGTGGATATACAGGCTGGCCAGTACAATGCGAATGTGGAGCAAATTACGCTTGCCAAAACCTCGGAGGGCGTTGCACAGGCCGGTATTGCCAAAGCACAAGCGAACATTCAGAAAATTCAGGCGGTATTAAACGTAAAACAGGCAGCCATCGACAACGCGAAACTGCGCGTGAGTTATGCCCGCCTGGCTGCCCCGGTTGCGGGTAAAATCGGCCGCAAAAACGTGGTTGTCGGCCAGTATGTACAGCCCGGCCAGAATCTGTTCACGATTGTCGCCGATTCGACGTTTTGGGTTGTTGCTAATTTCAAAGAGACTCAACTGAAAAAAATGCAACTCGGTCAGGCTGTTGATATCAAATTGGATGCCTATCCTGACCTCGACATTAAAGGTCGTGTTGCTTCACTATCCGACGCTACCGGTGCCCGGTTTGCCCTTCTACCCGCAGACAATGCGTCGGGTAACTTCGTAAAAATTACGCAGCGTGTACCTGTCAAGATTGAAATTCTGAATCCGGAAAAGTACAAGAACCAACTACGGGCGGGGCTGAGCGTGGATGCAGAAGTACGAGTAGCAAAGTAATGAATAATGTAACCTGTATAATGGCCTGTTTTTCAGTGGTCCATTAACTGGTATACAGCTTTGATTGTACATTATTCATTAACTATATGGCAACTCAAACATTGGCTCAGCCTGCGCAATTGGCTTTACCAACGGGCTTTAAAAAGTGGATTGTCGTCGTTACAGCTATCTCGGCAGCCATTATTGAATTAATTGATACATCCATTGTAAATGTTGGCCTTACCGACATTGCCGGAAATCTCGGCGTTACGGTTGAAGATGTATCGTGGGTAGTAACGGCCTACGCCATTGCCAATGTCATCGTTATACCAATGACGGGCTTTTTGCAACGGTACTTTGGTCGAAAAAATTACTATATCGGGTCTATCATTCTCTTTACGATAGCCTCTTACGGCTGTGGTTTCGCCGATAATTTATGGGTGCTGGTTGGTTTCCGGTTTCTACAGGGCATTGGTGGTGGTGCCTTACTATCGACCTCGCAGGGGCTGATGTACGATGCGTTTCCGCCGTCGCAACGGCCTGTTGCATCTGCCTTGTTCGGGATGGGTATTGTGCTTGGACCAACGCTCGGACCAACGCTCGGCGGTTATATCATTGATAATTACCACTGGAGCTGGATGTTTTACATCAACATCCCGATTGGTATTGCCGCCGTTATGCTGAGTTCGGCCTATATCGACAAGAAATCTGATGAGCTGAATATTAACCGAGGTGCCATTAAGATTGATCAGTTGGGCATTCTTCTACTGGCGGTTGGCATTGGCAGTTTGCAGTATGTACTGGAACGGGGTGAAGCCGATGACTGGTTCGATGACCGCATTATTCAGTGGCTGGCGGCTGCCGCTGCTATTGCCATTCCGGCTTTTATCTGGTGGGAGTTACGGGGTACGAAAGAGCCCGTAGTCGATCTCCGTACGCTGAAAAATCGAAATCTTAGCGTCGGATCACTTTTGATGGTAATAGTCGGCTATGGCTTGTTCACATCGGTCTTACTGTATCCTTTGTTTGCCCAGCGTATTGTTGGTCTGACGGCTACACAAACCGGCAAACTACTCATTCCGGGCGGTTTGCTTACACTCCCAATGTTCGCATTGGTGGGCCGGTTGCTGGCTAAAGGAGTGTCACCGAGATTGAACGTTATTGTGGGTTATGTTGCCTTTGCTTCGTTCTGCTTCATAATGTCCACCTACACTATGCAGACGTCGGACAACTTCTTTATCTACGCGCTGATGATCAGAGGCATTGGACTGGCATTCGTTAACGTGCCACTCATTAACCAGTCGGTTTCAACACTCACCCCCCAGCAATTGCCTACCGGTATTGCTATCGTGAATATGATGCGGCAGGTGGGTGGCGCTTTCGGGGTTGCTATCACAAATACCTACGTTACACAGCGCATGGCTGTTCATCGGGGTGACCTGGTATCAAATCTGCAACCGGGTGATATGCTTACTACCGAACGGCTTAATGCAATGACACAGGCATTGGCCGCCAAGGGTATAAATGCCTTCGATGCCGTGACGGGAGCCTACAAAAATATGGACCTGATTATTTCGAGGCAGGCGCTCATGCTTTCGTACCTGGACACGTTTAAGCTGGCGGGCTTATTTTTCGTTTTCTCATTCCCGCTGATCTTCTTACTTAAAAGCAAAAAAATGGATGCCGCAACAGCGAAAGCCGTCGCCGATGCATCCCACTGATGCCAATTGGCAGTCGCTATACCTTCATCAATACATACTGATAAAGGATAGGATAAACTGCCTACTGAAATCTCTCACTGAAAAAATCATGCAACCAACACTTCTTACCATATCCTTATTGCTAACGGTTGGCGCAGCGCAGGCCCAGAACCAGCCGACGCAACTTCCCGACGATTTACGGGCGTTGGTTCAGCAGGCGAACACGAACTATCCGGTACTGAAACAGCAGCAACAGCAAATTCAGGCCAGCGAAGTACGGGTCGATATTGCCCGAACAGCCATGCGGCCTACTGTCTCAGGCAATGCGACATATCAATATCTAAATCCGGTGGTGAAGGCAACTATACCTATCAACGGAGTAGATCGTACCCTCCAGTTCGCGCCAAATCACAACCTGAATGCCAATATTGGTATCGGTCAGACTATTTACGACTGGGGCCGGACCAACGCATCGGTAAAACAAGCGACCGACAATGTACAGGTGTTGCGCCGGAATCTGGAAATTACCCAACAAACGCTGGCCTTTCAGGTAGCCGCTGCTTATTATGGTGTTGGCTTTTTGCAAAAGAGCCTGGCAGTGCAGGATTCAGTCATACGCACAGCTGGTGCTAATGTTCGCCTGTTAGCGGTACGCTTACAAAATGGTGACGCCCTCCAATATGATGTTCTTTCACAACAGGTGCGGGTAAAAATAGCTCAGAGTCGACGGATAGAAATTCAAAATCAGTTAGAGCGGCAACTGGCGGTGCTAACATATCTGACAGGCAATCCAAATCCTGATATCAGCCGGGCGCTTAACCAGTTTAATCTGGAAGCGATGAGCGGGCGAGTAGTAACCCAACCTTATAATCTGGCGGGCGACACTCAATCAGCATTGTTGAGCAATAAAGATGTGCAACTGGCACAGGACCGCGTTCGTCAGGCCGAAACCGATATTCTGGTGACTAATTTAACGGGACGTCCGAGTCTAAGTTTTTCCGGTTCGACGGGCTTCCGCAACGGGTATTTGCCCGACATCAACACACCCAAATTCAATGTGGCGGCCGGCGTCGCGTTGGCCGTACCCATATACGCGGGTAAGCGGTATCAATTGCAGAATCAGGCGGCACAGTTAACGCTCAATGCCAGCCGATACGCCGTTGAGAATGCGAATGCTCAGGTTCGCCAGAGTATCGCTCAACTTAACGCCGACATTCGCAGCAACTTAACGCGGCTGGCGAATCTTGAAACACAGGTCGAACAATCTCAGAAAGCGCTACAGATTGCCAATGCCCGCCTGCGAAATGGTGTTATTACGAATGTTGAATTGCAGAGTGCAGAAACCGGGGTAGAAGAAGCCGAACTCGGTCGATTAAATTTCCAGTATCAACTGATGCTTAACCAGTTGGACCTAAAAAGACTACTGGGAGAAACCCTGCTCGGAAATTAAATAGTGTTAAAATTGCCGCGACATATATACTAAACTGATCTTAAAACAGATTTTATAAGCGTGTTGCAGGTTGAACTAAACAAAGAGCTACCTATGAAAAAGCGAGTCATTGAGATTCTAAAAGAATTTGGCATACCAGAATCAGCGATTGCGGATAAGACCCATTTCTCGCGCGATTTGGGAATGGACAGTCTCGATTCTGTTGATCTGGTTATGCAACTTGAAAAAGAATTCGGGATTAGCATTCCCGACCAGGATTACGACAAACTAACCACTTTGCAGGACGTACTGACTTATTTAGAAGCGGAGCAAGCCATCGCTTAATTGTATAAAAAGGGCCCGGAATTAACTTCCGGGCCCTTTTTCATTTGTTCAAGGTTTATTAACGTGTGTCAAGACGTTCAAGGAGTTTCCAAGCATACATCAAGCTCAACTTATTCAATATCAAAGACTTAGTAAGTTTTTCAGCTTTTCATAAAATCCAGTATTACGAAACGTAAAGCTTTTATGCAGTGTGTAATTATTTATAAAGCTTAAGCCCATCCCTACAAGTTGCGATGCAAGTTTATTAAGATTAACTTCTTTCACTGAGAAAGGGATGAGAAAAGTCAGCATCTCGAACTTGCTGGTTGAATAATCGTAAAGGAGGGATGATCCATATACCGTAATGAAACAGGATATAATGGAGACAAGCGTAAACTTGACTACTTCGCGTTTGGTTTGGGCAGAGTTTTTAGCATTAAAGGCAAATAGCTTGGTTAAGAAAAAGCCTGCCAGAAAAGCAACCAGATACCCTACAAATAAAGCCTCCTGGTAACTAAGCTGAAACCAGTCTTGCAGTAAGCTGCCCGCGATTAGTTGTAAAGATGCACCAATAGCGGCAACAATAAAGTAAGCTATGACATCTCTACGATTAAAAAGCCCGCTTGCCATAATTTATATTGATGGAGTCAATTCTATTGAAATAGTTTGGGGATAATACGTCTGTAATTCAAAACTTACACCTGCATACTTACCAGCGCATTTCCTCTCAGCACCGGAACAACGTCGTAGAGATCATGTTGTAAGCAATAAGTAATATCTTTCTGAATACCCAGCCGTTGAAGCCGCCCAATGTGAGAAGAATTGGATAAGTAGCTCGGCAAATTATCTTTACCCTGGCAATAGAGCCGCCACGCCATAATAGCACTGTCTTCGGCCATCGCATACGTGTCTTTAAGTCGGTCTACCAGGGCACCGGCAAAGAGCGTATCTTCCAGATTGACGCGGCCTTTCCAACCGGCGCATAGCACCATAACATCGTATCCATCTGTTTTCAGATAGCGTACAATAGCATCTAAATTAAGGAACGAACCCACCAGTACTTTCACCGCCGAGCGCGACTTGGTGATGGCCAGCGTTCCGTTGGTTGTGGTCATAGCCACATTGGCGCCCCGAATCCGCTCGTCCATGTACGTAAACGGCGAATTATCTAACTCAAATCCGTCAACTTTCTGGGCATTTCGTTCGGCAGCGGCCAGGTAGCCGCGCTCCTGCCAAAGTCGGCACTCTTCAACGGTAGCAACGGGAATGATGCTGTTCACGCCATAAGCAAAGGCGGTTACCATGCACGAAGTTGCGCGAAATACATCTGCCACGACCACAATTGTATTTTCAACATCATGCAGGTGGAGTAAATCAGGCGTTAAGCAAACGTCAATTTGTTTCATTTTGATTGGATGTGGTGTCGGTTTTCGCAACGGTGTACCGCTCAAAACCGACATCATAAAGATGCTTCCCTCGTCGGCATGACAAGAGAACAGTTATTTTTTTACGAAAGGGAGTTTAACGACTTGTGCTTTGAGAAGCCGGTCACGGACTTTTACGAAGATTTCTGATCCGGGTTTACTGTATGCTTTTTCCACATAACCCAAACCGACCCCTTTGCCGAGCGTGGGCGATTGACTGCCGGAAGTTACTTCGCCGATCTGATTTCCATCAACATCCGTAAGTGCGTAATGGCCGCGCGGAACACCCCGGTCAAGTAGCTCAAAACCAACTAATTTACGTGGAACACCCTGTTCTTTTTGGGCTTTCAGTATATCGGCATCAATGAAATCGTGGGTGAATTTAGTAACCCAGCCCAAGCCTGCTTCAATGGGTGATGTTTCGTCGGTAATGTCGTTACCGTAGAGGTTATAGCCCATTTCCAGGCGTAACGTATCCCGCGCGCCCAGCCCAATGGGTTTAATGCCAAATGGTGCCCCGGCTTCTATAATGGCATTCCAGACACCCTCGGCCTGATGGTTCGATACGTAAATCTCGAAGCCACCCGCACCCGTATAGCCCGTTGCCGATACAATCACATTGGCATACCCGGCGAAGTCTGTTTTCTCAAACGTGTAGTATTCCATCGAATCGAGATCTGCCGTGGTGAGCGACTGTAATGCCTTGGCAGCCAACGGCCCCTGCACCGCAAACAGACACATATCGTCGGACACATTCACCATTGTCAACGCATAATCAGACGCGTACTGGCTGATCCAGTTCCAGTCTTTTTCGATGTTCGATGCGTTCACGACAAGCATGTATTCAAGCGAACTAATCCGGTACACTAGTAAGTCATCGACAATGCCCCCCCGACCGTTGGGCAGGTAACTATATTGTACTTTCCCGTCGAACAGGACGCTGGCATCATTGGCCGACACACGCTGAATCAAGTCCAAAGCCCCTTCACCTTTGAGGATAAACTCACCCATATGCGAGACATCGAAAATGCCGACGACATTACGAACGGTATTATGTTCGTCGAGATCAGACGAGTAGCGAACGGGCATTTCGAAGCCTGCAAACGGCACAATTTTCGCGCCCAACTGCTGATGAATGTGATGAAGAGGAACTTGCTTAAGCGACATTTGCACAGGGGTTATCCGGCAAATTTACAAATCTATCTATGGGTTTCAACCTGTAATGATTCAGATTAAGGTTAGTTGAGCGTAAAGTTGATCGGTAGATTGTATTTTACCCGAACTTTTTCTCCACGCTGAACACCTGGCTTCCAACGACCTGTAGATGCTTTCACAACGCGCGCGGCTTCTTCATCGGCCCCAAAACCGATACCATTCAATACCTGCACATCGTCGACGCTGCCATCTGTATTAATTACAAAACTTATAAATACCCGGCCCTGCACTCTGGCTCGTTGGGCATCAACCGGATACCGTAAATTCTCACTTAAAAACTTCCCTAAACCCTGCATGCCACCTTTAAATTCAGGTTGCTGTTCAATGTCAGTATATCTAACGGTATCTGCCCCTGCTGCACGGGCTTTCCCCATCTGAGAGATTCCTTTGTCATATTGTTCTTCGTAGAAATAGGAACCGTCGGCATAGCGGCCTGTCCAGATGCCCTGCTTAATTCCATTTTCGTAGCTACCCTGTTCGACGAAATACGTATGCCGGGTGGTATCTGCATACGATTGTACATCCTTCCGATAAACTGCTCGTCCAGTACCATCTTTAATAGTTTGGCGCCCCGTACTATCCCAAAGGGCAGTGACCTGATCCAGCGCGTTGGAGATTGCAGGCTTATCCTGATTCTGCACCCGAATTTGCCTGATTTGTCCCGTTGAATACCAGGATGTGAATACATTTTTATCAGTAAAATCTTCTATTTTTTCGGCAACAGGGCCATTTGGATAATAGGTTAATTCTGTACCGATGCGCTTCCCTTTTTGGAAATATGTCTGACCAATAAGCGCTCCTGTACTGTCTACGCTAATTAACAGACCTTCCCGCTGGATAATACTGTTTGGGTATCCGATTAAGTGAACTGGTTTCCCCGCAGAATTTCGGTAAGCGTTATTTTTACGAACAAGTGGTAAACGGGATTCCTCTTTCCAACCTTTTTTACTGATTTTATACAGTACAATATCGCCCGACGGCAGCCCTATTGAATCTACTGTCGCAATCTGTTTATATTCAGCCTTACTACTATCGGTAGTAAGTTTTTCATCCGTACCAAAATAGGTAATTCGTTCTCCGGAAACGTAGCTGAACGGCGCATTCGGCTTAAATATAACGGGTATATTCACTTGCTGTCGAACAGCTTTCCCATCTTTCATGGCTGGTTTCCAGGCATTAAATAACCTAAAAACACGGACAGCTTCTCGATCACAATCGGGTCGAAAGCTGTTTATAACTTTGACATCAGCAATACGACCATCAGCTTCTACAATACCAGTCAAGATTACGCGCCCGCCAATACCTTTTGATTCAGCGGCTATGGGTTTGCGAAGATTGGTTTGAATAAACGTATTCAAAAAGCTCATTCCACCGCGAGGTTCGGCGGCACTATCTGCTTCAAATCCCTGATAAACGGTAGATTGTGCAATGGCGGATGAGCCAACAAGTAGATAAAATAAGATAAGCCAATTCTTCATGTGCAGATGCTAAAATAGTCGGCCCGAAGTTATTAAAAAATACAGATTACTGATAAGAATTGTGTAACCAATAAATACATAATAGTCTAATAAAGCTCAATAGCTCTGTGCGAAAGTACTTAAACCATAGATTTCAAAAATGAGGTACTACAGCCAGGGATGTCCCAACGACAACCGCTCAACACCAACCGACACCAATTCTTCCATCTGTTGCACAGTGGCCCCATCGGCAACAATCTTAACCCCTACCGATTTTGGGACTGCCTGCCGGAAGGCTAAAGCTGACTCATGGTTATAGAGAGCGCTCGGGTTGGTAGAGAAGCCAGTAGAATTTTTAATAAAGTCAGCTCCGGCGTCAGATGACAGCTTAATCATTTTCTGCATTTGCTCCGGGTCAAGCAGGGAGCCTTCCAGAATGACGGTGAAGAATTTTTCAGATGCGTGAACCGGGGCCACTAACTTGGCCAGTTCTATTTTCAGCCAGACTGAGGCCGGTGAAAACAGGGCCGATGTATTCAGAACGACTTCAATTTCGGTGGCGCCGTCGCGTAATGCCCACTCAATTTCAACCTGTTTGGCTTCGGTGCGTTGATAGCCGAATGGGAACCCGATTACGGTCGAGAGTACCGCCGGGTGGGTATCGCCCATCTCGCGCCGGAATTTCTTCACCCAAAACGGCGCGACAGTCATTCCCGCAAGTCCCAGTTGTGTTAGCTCATCAAGCGCTTCATATTGCTCGTTGAGGGTCACGCCGGGATGCAAAAGCGTCCGTTCGATGTAGGGGAAGAGATGGTTCATTTTATCAATAAGTAAACACAAAAATGAGTGATTGGGTGAATAAAGTTTTGACAATTATTCACCCAATCACTCATTTTTGCATTCACTCCGTAGAGCTTAAGAATTTAGATACTTCAATTTTATAACCTCTTTAGGGTCGAGGAAGCGCCATTTGCCACGAGGCAATTCTTTTTTGGTCAAACCTGCGTAGGTCGTGCGGTCAAGTTTAGACACTTCATAACCGAAGCTCTCAAATATTCGACGCACAATGCGGTTACGGCCCGAGTGAATTTCAATACCAATTACATACCCATCAGGCGTCACAATACTCACCGCATTGGGTTTTATTGGACCATCTTCGAGTTCAATACCCTGTTTGATAGCCTCAAAATGCTCTTCGGTAATGGGTTTATCCAACTCAACCTGATAGATTTTACGGATATTATTCGACGGATGCGTCAGCTTGTCGGCCAGTTCACCATCGTTGGTCAGTAGTAGCAAACCGGTCGTATTGCGGTCTAAACGGCCTACCGGATACATCCGAAAGTTACCCGCGTCGGCCACTAATTCCATTACGGTTTTGCGTTCTTCAGGATCTTCAGTCGTTGTAATGTAGTCTTTTGGTTTGTTCACCAACACATATACAAATCGCTCAGGGCTAAGGGCTTTGGTGCCATATTTGACCATATCGCCCTCTTTCACTTTGTAGCCCATTTCCATAACGACTTTGCCATTTACCGAAATATCGCCCCGGGAAATAAGATCGTCGGCTTCTCGACGTGAGCAAACACCCGAGTTGGCGATGTAACGGTTCAGGCGAGTTGTTCCGTCATTGGCTGGCTCACGCTTGCCTTTTTCGACGGGTTCGGGAGCATGGCCACGGCGGTCGTCAGTACGACCCCGTTTAAATGTATCAGCAGCTCTTGTTTGTTCCAGGTTATAATCTGGCGCTTTGGTATAATTTCCCGTACGCCGATCGCCGGAATCTTTGCGTTGCCGACCTGTAAAACCGGAACCGGATTCCTCCTCCCGGTGATTACGTCGATTGTCGCTGCTTCGTTGCTCGTCGTTACCGGCTCGACCGCTGTTGCGTTCGTCGGCTTCACGACTAAAACCACCTACGCGCTTAAAAGCTGGTTTATCAGGTCTTGAGGGGCCGCCGGTACGCTTCCGGTCGCCCGGAAAACGCGACGCTCCCGTATTTCTTGAATCATTCGTTCGGTTGCCCCTGCCCATAACCTCACTTCGGGTAAGGCGAGGCCGCTCTTCACTTGTACGATCTTCGCGTTTAGGACGATCACTGTCGAAACGGGGCCGATCTCCATCTGCGGGGCGGTTGAATTTTGGGCGGTCGTTGTTGTCCCGGCTAAACCGGGGGCGCTCCTCCGAACGACCTCCACGTTCATCCCGGCTCACACGCGGTGGTCCAGATGGGCGGGAAGCAGAATCGCGGGAAGGTCCGCCGGTGCGCTCGTCACGGTTGAACCGGGGCCGTTCGCCATCGGCAGGCCGGTTGAATTTTGGGCGGTCGTTGTTATCCCGGCTGAAACGGGGGCGATCTCCATCAGCAGGGCGCGGAAATTTAGGTCGGTCGGTCTGGTCACGGTCGAAACGCGGTTTTCCAGTTGGTCCGCCAGAACGGCTATTCGTATCCCGTGGGCCGGCTGGTCGAAAAGGCCGGTTGGGTGCTCCGGAATCCCGTGAAGGCGCACCACCAGAACCGCCTTCGCGGTTGAAACGGGGACGGTCTCCATCAGCGGGCCGGTTAAATTTTGGGCGGTCGTTATTATCCCGACTAAACCGGGGACGATCGGAATCCTGGTTGCTGCGCGACCTGCCTGGTCCGCTGTTGCGGGCGTCATCCCGACGGCCGGTTGAACGACGATCACCATCACGGCTCGGTCCGGTGTTCCGGTCGTTCTGCTCTGAATCTTGACTCATGGAAAAATACAGTAAATCAGCTTTTTTGTAGAGGAATCTGGCTGATTGTCAGCATACCTCTTTTAATAAAATACAAAATGGGGCTCAAAGTTAGGGCTTTTCAAACGAACCTAACTATACCTTTCTATGGAAACGCTTTTTATCGCAAAAACAATCCGCATAAGCCATTAGTCGTTAGTCAGTACCGGGCCATTGGTACCGTCAGCGGCCAACATCGGCTAATGATGTACCGATAACTCTTTTTCTTCTGATGACTACCTATTGACTCACGACTAAGTATATGCCCCGACCGATATTAACACCGCTTTATACACCCGATAAAAACGCCACCGAACAGGCACTTTTGAAGCGATATATGGACTGGCTTTTCGTGAAGAAAGGCTTGTATTTTCGAGATTACGACGATTTGTGGGATTGGTCTGTAACAGATCTGGATCATTTTTGGGAGAGCATCTGGCAATTTTTCGATGTTCAGAGCCATACACCCTATCATCAGGTAGTTTACCGGCCGAACCGGCTGGATATGATTGGTGTAAGCTGGTTTTCGGAAGCGACTCTCAATTATGCAGAGCATATTTTTCGCCATCGCACTACCCAACGACCTGCCATTCTGTTTTCTTCTGAACAACAACCAGCCGTGTTGAGCGTATCGTGGGATATGCTCGAACAGCAGGTTGCGGCTATGGCAACGTATTTACGCCAGCAACGCGTAGGTGTTGGCGACCGGGTGGTAGCGGTGCTGCCTAATTGCCCCGAAGCCGTGGTGGCGTTTCTGGCAACTAATGCCATTGGCGCTGTCTGGTCAAGTTGCTCACCCGATTTTGGTATAGCCAGTGTCGTAGACCGATTTAAGCAGATCGAACCTAAAATTCTGATTGCGGCTGATGGCTACCTGTATAATGGGAAGTCGATTGACAAAACCGATGCTATCCGCGAACTACGCACCAAGTTACCAACGCTTCAGCAAGTCATTTGGGTGCCGTATTTAAATAGCGAAAGTCAGCTACAGGGCACAATTCTCTGGGATGATGTATTAGAAACGCCAGCTCCCGATGGCTTAACCTTTGAGCCCGTACCGTTCAACCATCCAATTTGGGTACTTTACTCATCCGGCACGACAGGAAAGCCTAAAGCAATCACGCACAGCGTTGGCGGTTGTCTGCTTGAGCATCTGAAGGTTCTGGCCCTGCACCAGGATGTACACGTTGGCGATCGCTATTTCTGGTACTCTACTACGGGCTGGATGATGTGGAATTTTGCACTTGGCTCCATGCTTGTTGGCGCAACGCTTGTTCTTTACGATGGCGCGGCTGGTTATCCCAATCTAAACGTACTCTGGAAACTGGCCGACGACGCTCGAATTACTCATTTTGGGGGCGGAGCAGCTTATTATCTGGCCTGTCTACGGACCGAATTAAGGCCTATTGACACCGTAAAATTACCCTACTTACGAACCATTGGTTCAACGGGATCACCTCTACCACCAGAGGGGTTTCGATGGATTTATGAGTCTGTAAAGCCAAAAGTCTGGCTAATTTCGTTCAGTGGCGGTACGGATGTATGCAGCGGTTTCGTAGGCGGAAATCCTCTTTCTCCAGTCTATGAAGGTGAAATTCAGTGTCGGTTGTTGGGCTGTAAAGTTGAGGCATTCGACCATAACGCCAAACCTGTTCGGGGTGAGATGGGCGAAATGGTCATTTTAGAACCCATGCCATCGATGCCCATTTACTTCTGGAATGACCGTAACAACGAGCGTTATCGTAAAAGTTACTTTGAGGAATATCCTGGTATCTGGCGACACGGTGACTACATCCGAATTACCGAACGCAATAGCGTTATTATCTACGGCCGCTCCGACGCAACCCTTAACCGTGATGGAATCCGCATTGGCACCAGCGAAATTTATAGCGCGGTAGAAAGTCTACCCGAAATTGCCGATAGCCTGGTGGTGGGCATAGAGCAGCCTGGCGGCCAATACTTTATGCCTTTGTTTGTGGTTCTGAATGATGGATTTAAGTTGACCGCTGAGTTGACGGCTCGTATCAAACATGAATTGCGAACTCAGTTTAGTCCGCGACATGTACCCGATGCCGTATACGCAATAACTGAAGTTCCGTACACGATAAGCGGCAAGAAACTTGAAACGCCGGTCAAGAAAATTCTGTCTGGAATGAATTCATCACTGGCTACCAGCAGAGATACGGTTCGCAATCCGGCAGCGCTGGACCAGTTTATGAGCTTCACAAAATAGCTATTTTTCAGGTATTGAGCTTCGAGCATCACTATCCATTTTAGTGACATAAAAACGCCTGACTGATAACATAGTCAGGCGTTTTTACGTCACTAAATCAGGTCTGAAATTTTTTTTACCGCATCAGCATCCTATGATTACTGATTAGTTTTAAAAATCAAAAGAGGCTGGATAGTTAGGCGGTATACATTTTTTCATACAATTTGCAAATCTTGTCCCGGCTCCGTTTGAGCCTCATTTTTACAGTACTCTCCTTCAGCTGGCTCATTTCAGCAATAGCCGTAATGCTCATCCCATCTTCATACTTAA
>JANXVQ010000694.1 GCA_025351545.1 Spirosoma sp. | reverse complement strand
GCGGCTTTTTTGTTTATCATTTATATATATACATACACAACATATATATATATATACTTATTTTATACTATATTTAGTATGTATATCGTGAAACATTGGCACGTATTTTGCAGCGGCATACCTAAATATATACTGGTCAATAAAGTTCTATAGAGTAACCATTCTTTAGTTAGTAAGTTTAAATGTTATAAATGATAAAATATGTACTTGCCTCCCCCACAAAATTCATAACCTCGCCTTTGTGGATAATAGTGCTTATTGCAGGAAGTGCTTTTTCACCTAAGGCTTCACAGGATACACCTACTATTTATCCTGATTTCACAATAGCAACTGTTTTATCCTTTGATCCAAGACTGACAACAACGCTACCGCCAGTTTATTTCTGCGGGGAATCCGTACCTGTACACGAAGAAATCGTTGCCCGCCGGTTAGTCTCGGCATTGGTACGAAATACGACACAGAATCAGGCCTTGCTTCGCATTCGCCAACGAGCAACTGTTTTTTTTCCAATTATTGAACCCATTCTGGCTCGTCACAGAATACCCTTGGATTTCAAATATCTGCCGCTGGTAGAAAGTGCATTGCAAGGTTTTGCGGTATCGCCCAAAGGTGCCGTAGGATATTGGCAGTTTATGCCCGCTACCGCTCGTGAATTAGGTTTAACTATTGGTCACGGCATTGATGAACGGCAACATTTAATTAAATCCACCAATGCCGCCTGCCGCTATTTACGCTATCTGTATAACCGATTAGGCTCCTGGACGCTGGCAGCCGCAGCCTACAACAACGGCATTGGTGCGCTGTTAAGCAATATTCAACGGCAACAACAACGTGACTATTATTACCTGCGCCTGAATGCCGAAACAGGAAAATACCTGTACAGGATTCTGGCGTTCAAAGAATTGTTTTCTAACTATCGCTCTTATCAACACCTCATGTCTGAGCAGACGATGGCTCATTTAAGTGAACCACTCAACGGTAAAACAGGAGATGAATCGGATAGTGATGAAGTACTTCTGCCCGAGGTTGTCATGAACGAAGCAACGCAGAAAGCCATCAGCACACCGATTCCGGAGGGAATACGCCCGGCAAAGGGTCAAACGCAAGATATTCCACTACCAAACGCAGCCGATGTATTTCGGGGCGGAATTAAGGCGCGGCTGACTGAGTTATCGGGTTTGCAGCGTGGTCAGATTTGGGTATTCCATCTCACTCGCGATGGTATGGCCGATGGACACGGAGTTGAGGAAGGTGATGTATTGTATGCCGTTGTTGAAGACATCGATACAAAAACAGACAAGCTTTACCTGCGGGCCGACAAGCTGTACTCAGCCAGTGAGAAGCACACCTATAATCTCACTCTATCGGCAGTAGATGCCTCTACGGGTCGGATTGGCATTAAATTGTCAGATATATCCCAAATAAAATCGGGCTGGATTCTGACATGGAAAGCGCTTTAAGGTAGTTGAGCCGCTGCACGTCCGTCCCACTCACCCATCACTACCTCTGACAAACTAAACCTAAGGCCGCTATCGTTGTTTACAGGTCGAACTAATAGCCGTTTATTTTGATACTTTTCATTAAGAATGCTGTTTTGTTAACGTTGAGTGTTTTACTTCTCAAACCAACGGTTTCAGCGCAAAAAAGAACGAATCCTGCACAAGGCAAACCAAGCCAACATTATCCTGCTCAACAACGGTCGTTGGCCGGGCCAGGGCGGCTGCATTTTTGTGGCGAAATCGTACCAACCGAGCAGGGTAATGTATCGGCAAAACTGGCCTTTGCGCTGGCAGGAAGTTCAGGGTATGTAAAACACTTAAATGGGTTAAAAGCCCGCTCAGCTCCATTTTTCGCTGCTATTGAGCCTATTCTTCGTAAGCACGACATTCCCAACGACTTTAAATATCTGCCCCTTATAGAAAGCGCCTGGCATGCCAATGCCGTATCGTCAGCTGGAGCGGTTGGCTACTGGCAGTTTATGGACAATACCGCACAGGATATGGGATTGTCTATTACGCCGGGAAATGATGAGCGCACCGATCTGTCTAAATCGACCGAAGCAGCCTGTAAATACCTGAAGTTTTTATACGGCAGGCTTAGTTCATGGACCCTTGTAGCGGCTGCTTACAACGGGGGCGTTGGCATGATGCAACGAAAAATCACTAAAGTGGGCCACCGCGATTACTACTCCATGACAATGAATGCCGAAACCGGTTACTACCTCTACCGGATTCTGGCCATGAAAGAGTTATTTACCAACCCATCTTACGGCGTAGGATCTATTGGTATGATGCTGGCATCAAGCCCAGCATCGGGAGGGAATCCATATGAGCAGGAACGCGAACAGGCCCGGCGCATGGGTTGGCTTCAGGATAAAGAACCGGAGTTAATGGGTGTTCCAATTGAGTCGCTGGACAATTCAGGTGACCTGCCAAACCGTCATGGTCCCAATAATCGCAATGAAGCTATCGTCATGGATAGTTTACTGACCCAATTACTCAAAAACAATCCCACAGCCCCGGCCGTTTTTGTGGGCGATGTAGCCACGCGACTGGTGCAGGCTGGGCTACCAAAAGTGGGCCAAAGCTGGTCGTTTGCGCTTACAGAGAATATCCAGATTGATGAAAATGAACTCAAAACGGGCGACATACTATATGCCGTCGTTGATGATATCGACACGCGTGGCAATCTGTTTCTGCGCGTCACCAAAGCCATTTCGGCCCAAACCAACACGACCATTCCACTCACACTTATCGCCATGAATCCAGCCACCGGCCTGGCTGGTATTCCTCGCCCAAAAGTTATAAAACCCGGCTGGGTTGTGCAGTGGAAATTGTAAGCTTACCAGCCAGGTGGTTCAGTAATCGCTGCCGAACTGTAGGTATTTCGGCAGTCGCCCGGTGGCAAAATCTGGCTGGATACATAACCAGTCAAAGCGCCATAAAACGGAGCAGTGTAGTTATCCTGCCGAATGCGTTTGCGTGTGATAGACGTAATGGCGAAATAGCCCCGTGCTAAATCGGTTGGGTCGCTGGTATTTACCAGATTGCCGGTAACAGGTGCGGGTAACGGATCGAAGATACTACCGGTTCGAGCGTTTTGCTGCTGATAGAGTTTTAAGAATTGATAGTTCGTTTGGGTGATTCCATATTGCTGTATTTCAACCAATTGCGGCCCAATGGCATAAATTGGTAGTTGTAAA
>JANXVQ010000643.1 GCA_025351545.1 Spirosoma sp. | reverse complement strand
GCCGAACGTCGCCCTGAGCAGTCAGGCACCAGGCGCCGAGGGCTTCGATTTCCCGCTGTAGGGATTGCAGTTCACTTTCTGAGCCGAGTGCATAACCCGGATACGATAGTGGTTTGGCCAGGTCAAACGCCACAATATTGGCTCCTTCTTTAGCTAATGCCAGTGCTACTGCCCTACCCTGTCCATGCGCAGCGCCGGTAATAAATGCTACTTTACCCTGTAGATCAGCCATTTGCTACGGTTGTGTTAACGGAAGATAGGGATAGAGGTACTCATCAATAGTTACCTCAAGTACGTTATTGAAAACATTCGTGGCAATCATTTGGCCAGCAAAAGCGACTAGTATAACAAGCTGCTGGTCAGTGTATCGCTCTGCAATGGGTGCAAATAATTCATCGGGAATCTCACCTTTGTTTTGCGCAATAGCACTACCGAAATCAATCAGAGTCTGCTCAGAGTCCGTCAATTGAAGGTCTTCGGGGCGCTCACCGTTGTCGATAATAATCCGCCTGAAAAACGTAGTGCAAAGCGGGCAATTGGCTCCTTCCGAAATAGCATGGGCAAACAAATACGCCAGCCGATCCCCAACAATCTTTTTCACCTCTTCATACAACGGATACCATTGCATATAAACCTGAAAGGCCAGAACCGACCGGCCCAGCGTAGCTTTCATATTCGTAATGCGACTACCGGGATAATCGGTAACATGTGCCTCAAAAGCAGCCTGTATCTCAGGCGTCGCTTCATCGGAAGGCAGGGGTGTGATACGGGGCATAGGAAATAGAGAAAAACTAGTTAATGACTTTGCAAGCTAAGACTTCCAGCGCTTTCACTCCCAAAGATCAATGTCTATGCTTTAATAAGGTTGCTGCGCTTCAGAAACGTGTAGACATAACAACCGGCGCAGATGCCTGTTAATGATTCCAACGAAGCAAAAACAAGGAGTACGCTAGTTAAAATCTGAGTACTGATGCCCAGGAAATTCAATGTCAGAATAGCGATTGAAAACACCAGACCGACACCCGCGGCAAACCGTTTAGGGGCTTGGTCAATAAGCTGAACGGGAAAGTGCAGTGCCTTTACAACGCCATCGCTGAGCCGGGCCAACGGGCTAAATTTACCATAATCGAATGCTCTCAGCGCAAAGTCGATGACTAATATAAGAGGCAGAAGCCAGTAAGACGTGAATAGGTACGCAATACCAATTAACAGGACAAGAAAGGCGACCGTTCGCACCTTGTTCTCATTTACTTTAACGCCATCAACGGGACAATCCAGCGCCGATTGGCTAAAGGCCGTTAGTAGATTCTGGTTTTCCCGATTGCTTGACTTGCTAATTTGATAGTTGATTTGTGCAGTTTATAACTTACTTAATCGTTCAGCCGCTTCAGCCAGAATGGCATCGTCTTTGGCGAAACAGAACCGCAATATCTTGTAATCGTTTTTCTGATTGTAAAACACCGAAACCGGAATCGACGCCACGCCAATTTCTTTTGTCAGTCGTACGGCTAAATCATAGTCGGGCTCGTCGGTGATGGCCGCATAGGAAACGGTCTGGAAAAAACTTCCTTCCGTTGGCTCAATGGTAAACCGGGAACCGCGCAAACCGTCCAGAAACAAATCGCGCTTACGCTGGTAAAAATCCGGTAACTGCCGATAGTGTTCCGGTTCTTTCAGGTAATCGGCCAGTGCGTATTGCATTGGGGTAACAGTGCTGAATGTCAGGTATTGATGAATTTTCCGAAACTCGACACTCAGTTCTTTCGGGGCCAGACAGTACCCAATTTTCCAGCCGGTAATGTGAAACGTTTTGCCGAATGAACCGATCACGAATGTGCGTTCCTGCAAAACCGGATGCGTCATTAACGAGTGATGCTCCCGGCCATCGAACAGGATATGCTCGTAGACTTCATCACTAACAATCCAGATGTCCCGGTCGTGCACAATAGCGGCCAGTTGATCCAGGTCATCATTCGTCCAGACGTGGCCGGTGGGATTGTGGGGCGTGTTAACTAGAATAAGCCGGGTTCGGTCGGTAATTTTATTACGAACAACCTGCCAGTCGATGGCGTAATCGGGCGGAGTTAGCGTCACATAAACCGGAACGCCCCCATTGAGTTCAATGGCTGGAACGTAGCTATCGTAGGCTGGCTCGAACACAATCACTTCATCCGGTCCGGCTTTATGGTCGGGGCGCACCACCGCCGTAATAGCCGCGAAGATCGCTTCGGTCGCCCCCGACGTAATGGTTATCTCTGTATCAGGATCATAGGCCACGTTATACTGGTCAAACGTTTTCCGGGCCAGTGCTTCCCGCAATGCTGGCACACCCACCATTGGTGCGTACTGATTAAACCCTTTCCGCAAATAATGCTCAACCAGTGATACCAGTTCAGGCGAACAGTCGAATCCCGGAAACCCCTGCGACAGGTTAATGGCATCGGTTTCGGTCGCCAGTTTCGACATAACGGTGAAAATCGTTGTGCCTACATTCGGCAGTTTCGATCCAAGTCCATTCCCTGCCCTTTTACTTTTATCTATGTTCATCGTTGACTAAAAAGCGTCATCACGTCGATCTGGAAACAGATTTCCGAGTGAAACCTTATCAATATATGGCTCTAACTCATTTGTGTTGGCCAACATGCGCACCAATGTAACATCATATCGGCGCTGACATACCCAAATTTCTACAAAAAAAGTATTGACTGCATATAAATGCAGCCAAAATCCGGGTATCCGCCGGGATTCAATTAACATACCGTGCTGCCAGACAAGATTTAGCTGGTCCTGATACGGCAATCCGTAAAAATAAGTCACTCCATATTCATTTCGTTTGTCCTGCATGAAATCAACCACCTGCTCAGTGATCTCCGTACCGTTTCTCTCCGGCTGTTACAGCCAGAACCAGCTTGTTTTGCTTGGGTGGCAATGGACACGTAGCAAGGTTGTAAAGGCGCAGGGCGGATTGATGGCCTGGTTGAAGTCGAGATGGGCCAATTGACTGATCAATGTGTTTGATAATGAGCATTGTTAAGGTTTCGCACAACACATAGCGCGCCCCCAGCACGGGCAATAGAAACTAACGACCAAAGGCCTTGTGCCGATCAAATCCAGTATAGATGTTCCTTGGTCGGATATCTACTGACCAGAAACCGATACCTGCCAATCAGTAGGCGCGCCGGCAAGGCTAAAAAATGGAGCCACATCACCCGTTACTACCGGTTGAGCCCTAACAGTTTTGGCACGATCCAGGGTGCTAACTGATCGAATATCACCTGATTCATTTTCAAATTCAAGCGTCATAATTCGTGTCATCTATATTTTTTGATCGCCGGATAAAACACGGTGCAAATACAGTCAAATGAAGCTGTGCGCTGGCAGTTAACCTGTTGCTCCCAGACCATACACCAATTGAAAATAGCGTTTTTGGATACCGGAGAAATAAACCCAGAGCGACAACCCGCCGATGTAAGCCGAAATAATCAGCATAGGATAACCCAGCGTAACATACAAAGCCAGCCAGAGAATCGAGACCCGGCCAATTTCGAGGTACAATACCCAATGGCGTTGTTCAAGTAAGGCGCCACAATTGATTAATGTCAGCAGAATAAACAAAGCGGTCAGTAACTGAAGATAAGCTGATACATACTGTTCAACTAAAAGAAAAGAGAACAGAATCAGCAGCGTACCAGCGACTTGCCCCACTACGTAGCCCCGAAAACGGCGACTCTTGTTGTGCGCATCCGAACGGCCAGTTGCATCTGCCGACAGAAATTGACCTTCCAGTTCTTCACGAATAGTTGGGTCAACAGCGTCCGGGCGACCAAACAGCAGGGCTAGTTTCGGGCGCCAGCCGGTTACCCGACGAACAGCCACCAACAATTCGAGCAAGCCATGAAAGTGCTGCCATAAAAAGCTGTGGCTGTCGAGTTGTTTCGTGAGTCCATACACGGCTTCCTCCTGCTCTTCGGCAAACGTACCAAACAGCTTATCCCAGATGATAAACATGTCGCCGTAATTCTTGTCCAGATACTGCGGATTGCTGGCGTGATGTACCCGATGGTGCGAGGGCGTTACCATAACGTATTCGAGCCAGCCCAGTTTGCCAATCGTGCGCGTATGGATAAAAAATGGATACAGACCATGAATCAGCAGGACAGTGGTAATCATCTCGGCCGGAAAACCAACGATAGGCAATATGGCCCAAAACCCGGTGCGCAGAACCGCCTGAAAAACCGTAATACGGGCCGAAACCGTGTAATTAAACTCTTCGCTCTGGTGATGCACGACATGAACCGCCCAGAACAAATTGATTTCGTGAGCCACCCGATGATACCAGTACCAGACAAAATCGGTAGCGATCAACAACCCAATCCAACCCCAGGCATTTGCTTTAATATCGAGTATAGCAAAGTGACGATGCAGATACTCATAAAAAAAGTAAAACGCACCAACAGTGAAACTATCCAACAATCGCTCGGCAATACCGACACTGATATTTACCACCGAGCTATTGAATCGGAAGTAGCTTTTTCGTTGCCATTTTGCCACCAGGTATTCCAGTCCAATGAAAAACAGGAGCAGCGGAACCGCAAAGGCAAACCAGTTGAGATGCATATTATCGGTGAATTTTCTTTCCCAGAATATGGTAGAAAGGTGTTTTGCTAGTTGCGCTTTTGGGTTCATACTCGCCCGTAACCAACGGTATGTACATTACCCGACGGCGGCTTGCGGCCCCGATGTTAGGGGACTGTTCAACACGGTGCCACAAACTGCCGTTGTGAATGGTCAGGTCGCCCGCTTCAATATCGAAGCCAACTTCGCGCGGGTCGGGGCGGTGGTCGATGAACTGCCGTTTCCGAAACAGCGTTAGCAGTGTATTTTGTTTGTGCGTACCCGGTAAAACACGCAGGCCGCCGTTGCTCATCGGGCAATCGTCCAGGTGCAAACCCACATTAAGCATCGGCCGGATACGGTGTCCCAAAAACAAGTCGCGAGGGCTATCGGTATGCCAGCCCATGCGGGAAAAATTGCTTTCGGGCGTCCGGACGTAATGATTCACGACCAGGCCGTCTTTTTCTTCTTCGCCGATGCGCCCATTATAAGGCTGTAACAAAGCGGTTAATGCCTGAAGCCGCTCATCCTGCAAAAACTCCCGCAACACCGGACTAAATAGCGACGTGAAGGCAAACCGCTGGACAATAAGCTGTCCGTTTTCATCGCGACCGTATTTAATCGGTATACCATTAATTTTATCTACTTTTTCGGCAATCCAGCCCGCTTCCACTCGCTGTAGTTCCCGTAGAAAAAGCTGTATTACATCACGATTGACAAAGTTCTTTATGTGCAGGAAACCGTTTTTTTCAAAAAAGGCCGTTTCCTCCGTGGTCAACGTTTGGGTGGGAAGAACGGAAACCAGATTGTCAGATAGTGCTACCATTAG
>JANXVQ010000580.1 GCA_025351545.1 Spirosoma sp. | reverse complement strand
GGACTGCCCTGATTTATATCGTACCCTGCCTCGGTGATCCAAACAGGCATTCCTTTCCGGGCGATTCCAATTGGACGAAAAACCGTTCCGGAAACACAGGCCGACTGGATTCTGCGTACATCATTACTATATAGCCGGGTTGGCATTGATCGGGTATTCTATTTTCAGGCATACGACTTTGACACACTCAATCCAACACAGTTTGCCTCAATGGGGTTGTTGAATGAAGTTGGAAAAACACGTAAACCAGCCGCTGACTACCTGTATCAGGCCAAAAATCTGCTGGGCGATTACCGCTATAAAGAGACCATCAATAAAGACCCGTTGGTGGACCGTTACGCATTGGATGGGCACTCGGCCTATGTGTTATTGATAGCGGACGAGCGAGGCCGAACAGGTACGTATAACCTGCCGGTGCCTAAAGGTGATACCGTTCAGATATGCACACCAGCCATCGGTCGCGATGAAATGACAAAAACCATTCAGGTTAGCCAGACGGGTACGATTACCATACATGTGAGTGAAACCCCCGTATTTGTCATGTCTGTTTCGGGGGCGAACAGCGAAGACAAAAATGACTTAAGCAGCCTGCAAATCTATCCAAACCCAACCGCCGACTATGTAAAATTGTCCATTGAAAATGGGAGTACCACTTCAGTGGACGTTACTATTTATGATAACTCGGGTCGAAAATACAAACAGACAAGTTTTCTAAAATCGGGGCGAACATTCAGCGAGCAACTCGATTTAAGCGCACTGCCTCATGGCTCGTATTTACTAGACGTGCGGCAGGGACAGGCAAGGACGATCAAAAAAATTATCAAGACTTTGTGAAGGTGAAAACAGTTCTCATTCACGAGCAGAATTAGCCAACAGAGTACCCAAATGAGTAATACGCAAAAGGCAATGAACGGCGGAAAATGGATTACCATTTCTACTGTCATTTCAACCTTATTTCAGTTTGTGCAGGTAGCCATACTGGCCCGTGTGTTGGACCCATCCGACTTTGGTATTGTTAGCATCAGTAACTTAATTATTGCGTTTTTTCAGGTATTTTCTAATCTGGGCTTTTCCAACTCCATTATTTATAAGCAGGAAAGCGACCGAAACGTATTGTCTACACTGTATTTCCTAAACCTGATTGTCGGCTTTGTCATCTTTGTGGCCATTCATATTAGCTCGCCCGCTATCATCGCGTTCTATCATGAGCCAAAGCTGGAACAAGTACTAAATCTTTCGTCCTATTATTTTGTAATCGCTTATTTCGGGCAGCTATATATGTTTTTACTGGAGAAAGAACTCCGGTTTAAATCAGTAGCCATGCTCGATATTGTTGGAACTATAATTGGGTCGGGGGTTACGGTGGCCCTGGCTTATGGCGGCTATCGTGAGCTTTCGCTTATTATTGGTTCTTTGGTCATGCAGACCGTAAAAACGGCCCTACAAGTTGCGTTTGGCCTGTCGCTCTTCCGGCCCGCCTGGTCGTTCAATCTGGATAAGGTTAAAGACCACCTCCGCTTCGGACTTTTTAATATGGGCGACGGATTTCTGGGCTTTATTCAGTTCAACTCCGACAATATTTTTATCGGCGGTATGCTGGGGGTTAAGATGCTCGGTTATTATACCATTGCCTACCAGTTAGCTATTTTCCCGATCACTAAACTTAACCCGATCATTTTGCAGGTCGCCTATCCGATTCTGGCAAAAATGAAAGACAGCACGGCCGATTTGAAGAAATCGTACCTGAAAATTCTGGATTTTATCAGCTACTGTAACCTGCCGCTCTTAGCCGGTTTATTCATTACCGCCGATAGTGTCGTGCCCCTGATTTATGGACCGGGTTGGGAGAAAACCATCGACTTGATCCACATTTTCGTCTTCGTCGGAATTTTCACTTGCCTGAGTCACCCGTTATACACGCTGGTTTTCACAAAGGGAAAACCCAGCCTATTATTCTACCTCAACCTCGGTACGTTAATTATAAAAATACCGTTAGTGTACTTATTTGGCATCTACTGGGGCGTAACCGGCATTGCACTGGCTTTCCTGATTGCTACATTGCTTAACATGATTGCCAATTTTGCTATTGCGCATTCCCTGATCGGCAATTTCGCAGGCGATTTCCTTCGCGACATAGCCAAACCCGTTATTTTCTGCCTGATAATGGTCGGTGTCATCTACGCCTACAAGGTGTTTGTAGGAAATGAGGGCCTGGCCAACACCCTAATTGAAATTGGACTTGGGGGGGCCACGTATGCCTTGTTAACACTAGCGTATAAACTTTCATTCTCTGAACTAAAAGCGTACCGACAGGCGCTATAAATGCCGAAAGAAAGGACCTGGTCGCCTGTGGTTCTGTTATAGACGGGAAAGGCGATTCTACCTATTATCCAACGCACGTTGTAGGGCCTCGGCAAATATTTTATCATTCGGGGGTAACAGCATCATTTCGTGGTCGCCCGGAACATTATGCACCCGAACACCTTTCATCGCGTACTTTTTCCAGCCCAGGTATTTGTTATCTTCCACAAAATACAGGCGTACCTGTGCTTTAAAGAGATCGACTACACCATCATAGGGTTTCATTGAATACGAATGAAAAGCCACTTCGTGTTTTTCCATTATGCGATGCATGTGATCAAGTTGATCATCTGTTTGAGACGGTTTATTCAGACCGATTATGCGTAATAAGGCATTGATCTGCCGCACCATATATTGTTGCTGGTACTGAAGCGCCAGGACAGGATGCCGGACCAGCGAACGACCGAACCACAGTAATTTAGGGAATTGCCGAAGTATTTTTCGGCCCAGCCAATTGAGCCTTGTCTGTTTATTATCCGACTCCTGGGCGTTCGTATCAAACATGGCCAGCAGTTTCACCTCTTTACCCATCTCCTTAAGTTGACGGGCCATTTCGAGAGC
>JANXVQ010000575.1 GCA_025351545.1 Spirosoma sp. | reverse complement strand
AATTCCCATGTCTGTAATAAAGGGCCTTGCCTTTTTTCTCAATCGTTTCCAGATATTCGTCCATCGAATCGGCGTAACTGGACGTGTGCATCCAGCCACAATTCTCGTTAAAGCCTTGATAAACAAAGAATTGTCCCCAGGTTACTGCCCCATATGCATTTAGCCCGTTCTGACTAATCAAATGCACTTCCGACCGGAAATAGAACGACGTATGCGGGTTGATCAGCAGGAGCGCGTTTTTGGTGGCGCTTTTGGCCGGTGCAATAGCAAACCCATTCGAGCCGACAGATTCGCGCTCATAGTGATCAAAATCGTTGACCCATGAGGTTGATTTACGTTGCTCATAAAAGGCTTTCAGCCGCTCGGTGGAGACAACGCTGATATTGCCGCCGATGCTGCCTTCGCTGAACATAAGGGGCATCCAGGGCTGAAATCGCTTCAACAATCGGGGTGTAACGTTCGGATGTGTGTAGAGATAATAGTTGATGCCATCAGCGAAAGCATCCAGCAATTGCTTCATCCAGACCGGACTTTTTTTATAAATAGCCATCGCCTGAGTGCTGTCCATAAAGAGACGCGCCCGCAAGTCGTGATAAATAGCCGATTCGCCTTCTATTTCTGCTAACCGCCCAATTGACGTGATGTAATTCTCCTCAACCCGGTCAAAATCATCTTCGCACTGAGTAAATAATAGTCCAAAAACAGCATCAGCATCAGTTTTGCCGTAGATGTGTGGCACTCCCCACGTGTCTCTCGTAATAGTAACCTGTTTGGCTTGTTGCTGCCAGCGGGCAATGTCAACTTTGCTGAACGGCTGGGCCTGTAGAGTATGACCATTCAGGAAGATGAGCAGACTGAAAAGCAGGAGGATTGGCTGCAACGATGATCGGTTCATTGACGATAAATTTGATATAATAAGGGAATATTATTTACTGACCAATAGCGACAAACTGTTTTGGCGATACCCGATGGTGAGTTGCCTGCTCATACCCATATGTCAGTCGGATCAACGTTGGCTCATCGAACATCCGTCCCAGAAATTGAATACCGGCGGGCAGATTGCCGGTTGTGTAACCCATTGGAATCGTGAAAGCGGGTTGGCCCGTGGCGGGGGCAATCAACTGGCTGTTATCACCTTTGTAACCTTTTGCATCGCCAATCAGAGCGGGTGGATAATTCCAGCTTGGGTAAATCAGCGCATCGACGTGTAGCCGGTCCATTTCGGCTTCAATAGCGTTGCGAAAGGCGATTCGGAGGGGATCGGTAAACGCATCTCCGCATGGGATTTCGGGGTGAGTGGGGCGGCCCGTATGGGTTTGCTGGTATGTTAGGCGGTCATGCACGATATCCGAATAACCGCCGACCCGGATAATATCTTCCAACGTTTTCAGGGAATCCCGTTTAACAAATGTTCGGAGATAAGTTTCAATATCGGTTCTAAACTCGGCACACCATTGATTGGCCCGCAACGAATCGAAATCAGAGATAGTAACATCAATAATTTGTGCACCTGATCGGGTCATGTCAGCGATGGCGCGGTCGAAAAGCTGTTTGATTTCCGGGTGAATAGCCTTGTCGCTCACCTGACGCAATACGCCAATTCTGGCTCCTTTCAAGCCATCTTTCCGTAAATATTGGGTGTAGTTCTTTGGTACTTTACCCTGGCTATTTTTGGTGATCGGATCTTTGGGGTCATAACCTGCTGTGACTTCGAGCAGGCGCACCGCATCTTCGACTGTGCGGCACATTGGCCCGCCTACATCGTTGCGGCTATAAAGCGGGATAATGCCGTATCGACTTACCAGCCCCAACGATGTTCGAAAACCAGCCAGCGCGTTATGCGATGACGGGCCCCGAATTGAGTTTCCCGTGTCGGAACCCAACCCGACTGCGCCAAAATTAGCCGCTACAGCTGCGGCTGTACCCCCACTCGATCCGGCAGGCACGTAAGCCAAATTGTATGGATTCAAGGTTTCGCCCGTCATCGAACTTTGCGAATGCATGGGCGTAAAGGCCCATTCGGCCATGTTTGACTTGGCTAGAATAATGGCTCCAGCCTCACGCAGTTTCCGAACCTGCCAGGCATCTTCGGTTGGAACGAATCCTTTCAGGGCTATTGATCCGCCAGTCGTTTGCAACCCCTTGGTATTAAAATTGTCTTTTATGATAATCGGAACACCATGTAATGGACGCAGTTTACCCGTTTTCTTAAACTCAACATCCAGCGCACGGGCTGTAGCCAGTGCTTCTGGGTTCACAAGAATAATAGAATTGAGCTTGGTCGGCTGGTCGTAGGTTTGGATACGCTCAATGTACGCCTTGACCAACTGTTCACTAGTCAGAGAACCCGTACGAAAAGCCTGATGGATATCGCTGATCGTGGTTTCAACCAATTCGAACTTGCTGGCAGATGATGTTTTGGATAACGGCTGGGCGTAAGCAGATACTAGCCAACCGGGGATGAGTACGGATAGAAAAGTATAAATGTATAACGAAGCAAGAAGGCGTCCAGGTAGTAGCATACGGTATATAACAAGATGCAATCGTATGGTAAAAATAAGCTTTCTTGATAGAAATAAGTACAGAAAGAGCTAAGTAAGATTTATTTATATCGATAATGGAATAAATAACGAAATAATTAGGTTACGAAAGGTCTATAAAACAAATAGCCCCAATGTGGGGCTATTTGTTTTATACTGACGACTAGGGCACATCTTCCAAACGACCTGCTTATTTGGTTCTCCGAATTATTAACGGTACGCAAACATCTGTTGGACAGTTACACATTGTTGGTATCAATAGCACGGTTATATCTTTAAAACAGCCTGGTAGATTGTAGACTCGTATGGTGTAGGACTTACTCA
>JANXVQ010000537.1 GCA_025351545.1 Spirosoma sp. | reverse complement strand
GGAATCGCAAGGTCATTGCTCAACTGTTTCAGGAGCGGCAAATTATCGGGTAGGGAGTCATAAGAAATGAGTTCTGCCTTGATAGCCTCCCCCTTCTGCCAGAACAGCATCATGCCCATAAGCAGCAGACCCATTGTTACTGAAATCCAGCCGCCTTCTTCAAACTTTACCAGGTTCGCAATTAGAAATGTACTTTCAACTGTCAGGAACAATCCTGTGATGGCAACAACCAGCACAGTATTTACCTTCTTCACCCGCAAGTAAGCACTCATCAGGACCGTACTCATCAACATGGTAAGCGTAACCGCCAGGCCAAAAGCCGCTTCCATATTGGCCGACTCACGAAAGTGTAATACCATGAGAATACAACCTGTCATTAAGCCCCAGTTTACAAACGGCACGTAAGGTTGCCCGCGAATGTCGGACGGATAAACGACAAGCTGGCGAGGCCAAAGATTTAGCCGCATAGCCTCACCTACGAGGGTAAACGAACCGCTGATAAGCGCCTGCGAGGCAATGATGGTGGCCAATGTAGCCAGCCCAATACTGAAAACGACCAAAGGAGCCGGCACGATGGAGTAGAATGGACTTGTGTCGCCCAGACGATGGCCGAGGTGCTGCATCATCCAGGCCGATTGGCCGGCATAAGAGAGCAAGAGCGTTATTTTGACATATATCCAACTAACCCGAATATTGCCCCGCCCGCAATGACCCATATCGGAGTAAAGAGCTTCGGCCCCGGTGGTACACAGAAACACGCCCCCAAGTAGCCAGAAGCCACCCGGATATTCTGCCAGTAACCGAAAACCCCAAACTGGATTTATCGCTTTCAACACCGGCAAGTGTCCCCAAAGTGCCCAGAAACCAATGGCCCCAATGAATGTAAACCAGACCATCATAATTGGCCCGAAGAGCTTGCCCAGCAGTTGCGTACCGAATTGCTGGCTCACAAACAGAGCAATCAGAATGCCGATGACAATAGGAACAGTGTCGAGATGTGGATAAAAAATAAGTAATCCTTCAATAGCCGACGAGACTGAAATTGGGGGCGTAATAAGCCCATCGGCCAGCAGAAACGAGCCGCCAATTACGGCCGGATACATTAACCAGCGGCCGGTATGCCGCCGGACAAGCGTGTAGAGTGAGAAAATCCCGCCTTCGCCGTTGTTATCCGCGCGGAGAGTGATAATAACGTATTTAATGGTGGTTTGCAACGTCAGCGTCCAGATTACACACGATAACGTACCAAGAACCAGCGTTTCGGTCAGATTTTTACCGCGCGTAACAGCCGCCAGCGTATACAAGGGTGACGTGCCAATATCGCCAAAAACAATACCGATGGCCACCAACAGCCCCTGGGCTGATACCTTATTTAGGGAAGAGTGTGATGAAGACATAAAAACGTAAAGGGGAGTTTACCCTTGTCGCGAGCAAAATGGTGAAAATAAGTTAGCTATCAGCAATTCCTGCTTCCTGAAGTTTACGGTAGAGCGTTGTCAGTCCAATACCCAATAACCGGGCAGTTTCCGTTTTGTTTCCGTTTGTTTGGCGTAGTACCCGGCGAATGTGTTGTTGCTCAAGAGTGGCTAAATCAAGCGAGGTTGAGTCAGTTGGCAACACCCCTTCCTGCATCTCATAAGGCAACAGGTCGGGGGTTAGTTCGATGAGGCCATTACTGGGTGCGTCGGCAAGGATGACGGCTCGCTCAATGACATTCTTCAACTCGCGAATATTACCTTTCCAGTTATGGTTCTGCAATTTTTGCACAAATGTCGGGCTGAGTCGAATGTCACGTTTGCCAACTTTCGACGCTTCCTGTTGAGCAAACTGTTCAGCCAACCTGGGAATATCGTCGCGTCGGTTACGAAGGGGTGGCAATTCAATGCTGAAAACTGATAAGCGGTAGTATAAATCCAACCGAAATCTACCCGCAGTTATTTCCTGTTCCAAACCTCGATTGGTAGCGGCAATCACCCGCGCATCGGTTTTGGTTGGTTTTGTATCACCTACCCGCAGGAATTCATGCGTCTCAAGAACCCGTAGCAATTTGGCTTGTAAATCGAGGGGCATTTCGCCAATTTCATCCAGAAAAATAGTGCCTTTGTTCGCTTCGGCAAACAAGCCTTTCTGGTCACGACTGGCACCCGTAAAGGCTCCGCTTCGGTGACCAAACAGCTCACTTTCCAGAATATCTTTGCCCAATGCCCCGCAGTTGATAGCAACGAACGGCCCCACTCGGCGGGGGCTTGCCTGATGGATAGCCTGAGCGAAAACCTCTTTTCCCGTTCCGGTTTCGCCCGTCAGCAGTACGGTTGTATCGGTTACAGCTACCTTACGAGCCAGTTCAATCGCCTGTTGAATGGGTTTTGACTGACCAATAATTCGATCAAACCCGTAGCGCTGGCTAACCTGTTGCTCAAGTTGTTTAATTCTAAATTGGAGATTTGCTTTCTCAACGGCCCGGCTGACCAGCGGAATAATTCGGTCGTTGTCATCGCCCTTGGTAATGTAATCGAAAGCTCCGTTTTTGATAGCGGTTACCCCTTCCGAGATCGTGCCGTAGGCAGTCAGCACAATGATTTCGGTAGCCGGGTAGAGTTCTTTAATCTGGGCAGACAACTCAATACCGTTTTTATCGGGCAGTTTAACATCACTGATTACCAGTTGAACGTCTTCACGTTCAAGGATTTTTAGACCAGCACGGGCATTTTCGGCCTCCAGCACCGTATAGCCTTCGAGTTGCAAAATTCGAGCCAGGAGCTGCCGCAGCCGGGGTTCGTCGTCGATAAGTAGAATAGTAGCAGCCATAGAGTGAAGGTTAATCGTTTTTAG
>JANXVQ010000469.1 GCA_025351545.1 Spirosoma sp. | reverse complement strand
GTAAAAACTTCGGCAATACGCTTTATTACGACAAGTGGCAATCGGGTCTGGCAGTACCCCTATTGCCCGGCGGTATTGATGTAAAAATGACGTATGATCGGAACACGGGTAAGTACCTGAACCCCGAAAATAATGTTCCGCCCACCGGCCTGATTGCCCTGGGACTTAGCGTGCCCGTTACGCAGGGTTTGCTCATCGACGCTCGCCGAAATACCCTTCGGCAGGCTCGGTTAGCCATTAATCTGGCTGATGCCGACCGAATCTCGCTGATTAACAAAACGCTTCTCGATGCCGCCAGAGCGTATTGGGACTGGTATTTAGGTTACCAGCAGTTTCGCTGGATTGACCGGGGATACCAGTTAGCCCAAACGCGTTTTGTAGCCGTTCGTCAACGGGCATTGATCGGCGACGCAGCCCCTATTGATACGACCGAAGCCCTGATTACCGTTCAGGACAGGCTGGTTAATTTCCAACAGGCAGTTGTCGATTTGCAAAATGCCCGACTCAGTCTAACCACATTTTTGTGGAGTAGTCAGGAAGGCACTGTTCCTCAGCCCGTTGATCTGCCGCTTACCGTTATCCCGCAGGCCGCTCCCCCCGACCAGACCAGCCAGGTACAGCTTCAGGACTTGCTTAGCCGAGCCGCTCAACAGCACCCGGAATTGGTTAAACTGGTCAACAAACAGCAGCAGTTAACCATCGAAGAGCGCTACCGACGGGCGTTATTGCTGCCCAGGGTGAGCGTTGAGGCCAGTTTACTGAGCCGGGGTCCACTGTCTGAGATTGCTTATGACGGATCGAGTTCCTACGGCTTTCAGCCCAACAATCATAAGATCGGTGTCGATCTGGCCTTTCCTCTGTTTCTCCGCGCCGAACGGGGAAAACTTCGTCAGGTACAGTTTCAGAACCAGCAGACAGGCCTGGAACGACAACAGACGGGACGCGACATTGTTAATGAAGTACATCGGTCATGGAATGAGCTGGTAACTTTTGAAAAACAGATTATAACCCAGCAAAAGATTGTAACGAATCAGCAGACCTTAGTCCAGGCAGAAGTAAGCAAATTTCAATTGGGCGAGAGTTCGTTGTTTCTGGTCAATAGCCGGGAAACCAAACTTATTGATTTACAGGTAAAACTGGAAGAGTTACGTTCCAAGCACCAGAAAGCTCTGGCCAATTTATGGTACGCAGCCGGTTCCAACGTAGGCACCCGGTGATTTTTACGGCAAAGGAAATAAGCGATTCTCCCAGACCAGATAGAGCAAATAATCGTGTCTTACCAGCGCCGTGGTCAGTGGAATCAACGGCTTTTTTCGTTATATTTGACAAATAGCTTGAGCTAATGGAACTGGAACTTCGCACACTACATCCGCCCCGTTACCAGAAATTTGACGATGAGTTTTTCTTCGCCTTGTGTCAGGCGAACGAAACCGCCCGATTAGAGCGTGATTCTAACGGCAATATTATTCTTATGCCCCCTACCGGAACTGAAACAGGACGTTACAACGCCGAATTATCTGTTGAGATAGGAATTTGGAATCGTCATAAAAAACTTGGCTACATATTCGATTCATCAACGGGATTCAAGTTGCCGAATTCGGCTGTTCGTTCACCAGATATGTCGTGGATAAGTCAGGACCACTGGGAGGCTATCTCTAAAATAGATAAGCAGGGATTTGCTCCACTTTGTCCTGATTTTGTTGTTGAAATCCGCTCAAAAAGTGATGATCTGAAAGAACTCAAAGAAAAGATGGAAGAATACCGCGACAACGGTTGCCGATTGGGCTGGCTGATTGACCGCGCAGGAAAACAGGTTTTTATCTACAGAGAAAACGGCTCGATAGAGATAAAGCAAGGAACAACCGTCAATTTATCTGGCGAGGATATCCTGTTAGACTTGAGCGTACAGATTGATTTGTAATCTGTTAATTCATAAGAATCTTCGTGTCCAAACAAAGCAGGCTGCTCCACAAGGGCAGTCTGCTTTGTTTTATGCCTGTAAATGTGCTAATTCACTGCTTCCCAATTCATCCCTGCTAAATCAATAATGAAACAACTCTCCTCTCTTGCAAGACTGGCATTCGCCATTGTCTTGTGCTTCAGTCAGTATGCTCACGCTCAGGAAGATATACTCAAACAATTACAGGGAATTGCCACCATTGAGCAAAAAGTTATGATGCCCATGCGCGATGGGGTTCGGCTGGCAACCGACATTTATCGTCCAAAAACTGATAAACCTGTACCAATCGTTTTTTCTAAAACACCCTATAATTTCAATGCATGGGAAAATGGAGAAGCACGACCAAACTCCTACAGAGAAGCCCTTGAGGCCGTAAAACACGGTTATGCCTATGTCGTTCAGAATGAGCGGGGCAAGTTTTTTTCCGAAGGTGAGTGGGATATTCTCGGCCCGCCTACTACCGATGGCTATGATGCTTTTTCGTGGATGAGTAAGCAACCGTGGTCGAACGGGAAAATTGGAACGCTGGGATGCTCGTCTACTGCCGAATGGCAAATGGCTGTGGCCGCTTTAGATCACCCGGCACACGCGGCTATGGTGCCAATGAGTTTTGGGGCCGGTGTTGGCCGTGTCGGGCCGTTTACCGAACAGGGCAACTGGTATCGGGGCGGGGCGCAACAAATGCTTTTTACAACCTGGTTATATGGCACCCAAACCGATTTATTAGCCCGGCCTCTATTCCCAAAAACGGCAACCAGTGAAGATTTGACGCGTATATCGCGCTTTTACGATTTAGCGCCCGAAATGCCTAAAGTCGACTGGGCGCAGGGATTGAAATACTTGCCAGTGCAGGACATCATCAAAAACGCGAACGGCGCAAAAGGAGTTTACGAGAAAATGATCGTTCGCAAACCCAATGACCCGGAATGGTATAAAGGTGGTCTATATCACGACAATATGCCCTTTGGCGTTCCCAGTTACTGGTTTGTGTCCTGGTACGATGTTTCGAACGGCCCCAATCTGGCGTTGTTCAACCACGTCCGTAAAAATGGCGTTGATGCACAAGTTCGTGACGGACAATATCTGGTTATTGCGCCCACGCTGCATTGCGCCTACAAACGGGCTACCGAAAACACCATCGTTGGCGAACGCAGTGTTGGGGATGCTCGTCTGGATTATGATAGCATGATTTACGGCTGGTTTGATTACTGGCTCAAGGGCGAACCCAACGATGTGTTGAAAAATACACCCCGCGTCAAATATTATACGATGGGATCGAACAAGTGGCAGACCTCGGATACATGGCCGCCGGCCACGTCCGAAATGACATCCTATTACCTATCCAGCGCCGGACGGGCCAATAGCTTGTACGGCGATGGAAAACTCACCACAAAACCCGTGGGCAAAGACGAAAAATCAGATGCATTTGCCTACGACCCTGCCTTTCCCGTTCCATCGTTTGGTGGTAATGTTTGCTGCACAGGAACGGCAATTCAGGGGGGTGCTTTTGATCAGCACCAAATGGAAACCCGGCAGGATATTTTGGTTTACACGACCGAGCCTTTTGCCAATGGTGTTGAACTAACGGGATCTATCGAAACAACGCTATACGTCTCATCGGATGCAAAAGACACTGACTTCACAGTGAAACTGGTTGATGTTTATCCCGATGGGAAAGCCTATAATCTGGACGAAACTATTCTTCGCGCCCGTTACCGCGACGGCTTCGATAAGCAAGTCTGGATGGATAAGGGAAAGGTGTACAAGCTTACGTTAAGCCCAATGGCAACGAGTAATTATTTCGCACCGGGCCATAGTATTCGGGTTGAAATATCGAGCAGTAACTTTCCCCGTTTCGACCGTAATATGAACACCGGCGGTGACAATTATAGCGAAACAAAGGGCGTAGTCGCTCACAATCAGGTATTTCATTCGGCGCAATATCCGTCGATGGTTCGCTTGCCGATTGCAAAAAAGTAACGTGTTTCCCAATGACAGCCAGCCGGGTTTACAATCCATTCGAACAGGCGAACAAATCCGGGAAACAGTCTGTTATTTTAGCATAATAATAGACTGTTCAAAAAAGCTGCAAGGTATTGCGGCTCTACTATATGAAAGGCTTTCAATTCTCTGATTACGTACCGCCCGAGCAGAAGGAAGGCAGCAAATTTGACCAACTGCTGAATATCTTTCAGCAATTATTATTGCTAACATCCGGCGATGTAGAGCAGGCAATTGCATGGATGAGCCAGCTTGATCGTCAATATGGCCTGACCGATGATAAATACGGCATCGGTAATTTCTTCGACGACCTGAAAGAAAAGGGTTATCTGACCGAAGAAAATCAGGAGGGGAAAATTCAGATGACGGCCAAAAGCGAACAGACAATTCGGCGGTCGGCACTCGAAGAAATATTTGGCAAACTCAAACGCTCAAAGTCGGGGGGAAATCATAAAACCCCATTTACCGGCACTGGTGATGAACTGAGCAGCGACCTCCGTTCGTATCAGTTCGGCGATTCGCTGGAGCAGATTTCAATGACTGAATCCATCAAAAACGCTCAGATCAATAGCGGTGTAGAGGAGTTCAGACTCATGGAACGCGACCTTGAAGTAACGGAAAAAGAACAGAAATCGCAGACGTCGACTGTGCTGATGATCGACATTAGCCACTCGATGATTTTGTATGGCGAAGACCGCATTACGCCCGCCAAAAAAGTGGCTCTTGCGCTGGTTGAGCTAATTAAAATAAAATACCCGAAAGACACGCTCGATATTGTTGTTTTCGGAAACGATGCCTGGCAGATTCAGGCGAAGGAGTTGCCTTATCTTGAAGTTGGCCCCTATCACACCAACACCGTAGCCGGGCTGGAACTGGCAATGGATTTGCTGCGTCGCCGGAAAAATAAGAACAAGCAGATTTTCATGATCACCGATGGAAAACCAACCTGCCTGAAAGAAGGTATTAAGTATTACAAAAACTCGTTCGGTCTGGACCGTAAAGTCGTTAGCAAAACGCTGACACTGGCTGCACAGGCTCGCCGGTTAGAAATTCCGATTACGACGTTCATGATTGCCTCCGATCCTTACCTGAAACAATTCGTGCAGGAGTTTACCAAGGTAAATAACGGCCGGGCTTACTACAGTGGCTTGCAAGGTCTTGGCAATATGATGTTCGAGGATTTTCAACGAAATCGACGAAAGAATATTAAGTAAATTGTGGTTTTGGTTTCTGGTCCAACGTACTTTTATTAGCTCTTTCTTCTTCTCTGGCGCATGAACCGTAAACCAAAAACTAAAAATTTTTCCAATAAAGTCGGGGCACTCGCTCCGACTTTATTTTTGTTTCTAAGCATGACAACATCGGTTCTAAGTCAGTCCCGGCCTGGATTGGTATTAACCGATTCACTGACTGCCTATTTGCACCGTTTGCCATCTACAGTACGCGTAAGTATGTCGGTAAAGTCACTGAACAATACCCGTGTAAACTTCGATCACCGCGCCGATGAGCGGGTGCCATCGGCCAGCGTCATCAAGCTGCCTATCATGCTCGAAATGATGGAACGCGTCAACATCGGCAAGCTTAATCTGGACGAGATTCATATACTGACGAATGCGGAAAAAGTAGGTGGTTCGGGCGTATTACAAACGTACCCTGATCAAAGCCGCGTTAGGTATCGCGAACTCCTTCGGTTAATGATGGTGCTCAGTGATAACACGGCCACGAATATAATTATCAGTAAACTCGGTCCCGAAACCATCAATCAACGGATACACACCATTGGCTTAACGAAAAGCCAGCTCAACCGGGTCATGATGGATACTGTATCGGCGAAACAGGGCCGCGACAACTTCGTTTCGGCGAAGGATATGAACACGCTGCTGGAAAATGTTTATCGGCATCAAGTCACGACACCTGAACTCTGCAACCAGATGATTGAGATTTTAAAGCAAAATGCAGACACCCTGTGCATTCCGCGATTACTTCCCAAAAACATCGTCATCGCTCATAAGACTGGAACATTAACTTACGTTCGGGGAGATGCGGGAATCGTGTATGCAAAATCGGGCCGCCGAGACGAACCTTTTCTCATATCGGCGTTTGTGGAAGGCGTTTCGATGGAAGAATCCGAACGCATTATTGGCGAACTTTCGTTGATGTGTTATACTTATTTTTCGCGCTGATGACCACATTTGCTAACGATGCCATTGCTTACTACAATGCCCTTGCAGTTCCGGCCAATCTGCCGCCAGATATAGGCGTCATGAATCCATATCAAAGGCCAGATGTTCAGCAAATTGTGAATGAGTTTTACACGAAATTTTTCAGCGATAATAACCCGCGCATTTTTGTACTGGGTATAAATCCAGGTCGGTTTGGCGCGGGCGTAACCGGAATTTCATTTACCACGCCCCAGAATCTGCGTCGGTATTGCGATATTGAAAACGACCTGCGCGACACGCCCGAATTATCGAGTCGGTTCATTTATCAGGTTGTCGAAGCCTTCGGTGGGGCGCAGGCGTTCTACAGCCGCTTTTTTCTAACGTCCCTGTTTCCGTTAGCGTTGACAAAAGGAGGGAAAAACTACAATTTCTACGATGACCGCGCAACAACACAAAACCTGTGGCCAGCCATCACACATGAAGTAAAAACGCAGCTTAACTTTGGCGGAGGAACGTACGATAGGCGGGTGGCTGTATGTTTAGGGCGCAAAAACGAAACGTATTTACGCCGTCTCAACGACCAGCAGGGACTTTTCGACCGCATCGTCACCCTCGATCATCCGCGTTATATTTTGCAGTACAAAACGAAGGCTATGCCAGTGTATCTGGAACGGTACATCACGACATTGCACGACTGCCTGAACGAATTATGAAAATGGCTCACCTTTCAGCAAGCCATTTTTATCAATTAAACCTTCGTTAATTCCAGGGTAACCATATACGTTTCTTCTTTACCATCGCCATCAAAATCTGCCAATTGTTTCTCCGACATCTTTAGCGTATTCCCACTAATAACCGTATCGAAAACTGACACATCAGCACCGCTGGTAATTGTCAGTTTACTCCCATCTAATTTCCAGGTAGAATTATCTTCGACCGGACTCATATCGGTGGCGGCATTGCATTTAGCTCCGGTTTTTTGAGTAATCGTACCACCACTGTTAAATGTAATAACTGTGCTGGTCAGGCAATCCACTAAATCGTTGCCATTAGGCAGCGCTTTAAAGATAGTAAGCAGGTCATTGCTTTTCTGCCCGGTTCCGGTAAAATCAACCGCTGGATCAATTTTGTAACCTGATATTTTCCAGCTTCCCTGAACAGATGACGCTATTGGCGTTACGACATCATCGTTGCCTTTCTTACAACGTCCAAGCAACAGGGTTAGTGACATTATGATGACCAACTCCCATATTACCAATCGAAAAGAATAGCCATTTTTCATTTATTTGATTTTTATAGCGAATCGGACATTTCAGATCCAGCTACAAAAATGTTCGGACAATGAATACAGTAACCTTCTAATTTAGTATTCGGTAACCCAGGTTTGTAAACGGTCGATTTTATCAGCGTAAACAGCTTCATACCCACTACTTCAAAAACCCTACCACTACTTTGGCAAATTCCGGCGTGCGCATGGCCCCGCCATGATCACCCGGCACAATGATAAGTTTAGAACCGGGAATCGCATCGACTAATGTTTGTGGATCGCCGTTATCCTTGTCTTTATCGCCGTTGACAACCAGAACAGGAACCTTGATTTTACCCAATTCGGCACGACTCGTTACCGGCTGAAACTCCTGCAAACGGGCCAGTGCAATCGTATCAGCACCCGATTTTTTGGCGTAATCGACAGCACTTTGCAATTCAGGATGGCTACCGGGTTTGGTCAGTGCTTCATGGAAATTCTTACGCCGATACCAGTTTGGGTCCGAGAAGTCAACACTCATTCCGCCCATTACGGCCCGATGGACCTGCTTATCTAATGTCAATAATTTGGCCGTCAGGATGGCTCCGCGCGAGTAGCCGACCACATCGTAATTCGTCAGGCCGAGGTGTTTCATCAGCGCCATCACGTCTTTCAGTTCGGCATTATCCTGGTAAGCTTCAGCAGTATGAGGCTTGTCAGACTGGCCATTGCCCCGCAAATCGAGCATAACAACTTTAAATCCGGCATCAGCTAACGCCTGCCGGACAGGTGCCCGTTTCCAGCTTTCGCTGTTGGAAATGAACCCGTGCAGCAAGACAACTGGTTTGCCTTCGCCCAAAATATCATAATGGATTTTGGTCCCATCGAAGGATGTAAACAGGGGTTCACGAGTTGTTTGAGCACGAACAAATATGGAAAGCAATAAGCTGGCAACTAAAAAAATCAGTTTCATGAAGTACGAGGATCAACAGTAAAAACTTAGTCGATTAAATAAGCCTAACCTTTCGCTATTCTACCGAGTTATCTTACTACAACTCAACACCCAACGACAATGATAACTATGCATTGGGCGGGCATGTAACCCGATCTGGTGGCGCTTGAATCTATCCAAAAAAGTTTATAAATCTTAACGTATCAACAATATGAACACAAACGAGAATTACAATCCAGCCGACGACGATAATCAAGGCGTTGTTCAACTAATGGCGCAAGCCGAAGAAGCCAGTAACGGCATACCACAAGCGGAACAGATGAATATAGTGAAGGCCCAAGGGCCTGAGCCCGAAAAAGCAGAAGTCAATGATTCTGATACAGATGCCAATGGTGTTAACGATGATATACTGGCGGAGGAAGAAGTAGAAGATGGCGAAATAGAGGAAATTAATGACAAATAACCAACTGGCTCAACTTGTTATACGAATTGGTTTGGGAATCAACATGCTCATGCATGGGCTTGTGCGTATTCCGAAACTCAGCGCGTTTGTGGCCAAAACAGAAGCGGGATTTGCCAGTACTGTATTGCCAGCTATAGTAACCAAAGCGTTTCTGTTCACACTACCTTTTGTTGAATTAGCCGTCGGCATCATGATTCTGCTGGGTGGTCAATTTACAAAGTGGGGTTATTTTGCCGGTGGACTCACCATTGGGGCGTTATTATTTGGTACGACGCTTAAAGAAGATTGGTCGGGAGCCGGATCGCAAATAATCTATGTTATAGCCTTTTATCTCGCTCTGCGCGGACTGGATTCATCAGGGCGAGGTCGTTCCCGATAATTTTTGGTACAGCCTTACAACGATTGATGTTACTGGGGAGTCTGTAGAACAAACAAACCAAGTCGATAATGAAATCAACGTTGTTTCTAGTTTCCGCTTTAACGAGTAGCTTATTTACGTTTACCGCTTGCCATCAGGATAGTGTCCTAACGCCGTCGGGACTCCCCTATCAATCTTCTTTTCAGCGCGACACTGATGGCTGGGTAGCCGGAACAGGGTTTTCT
>JANXVQ010000791.1 GCA_025351545.1 Spirosoma sp. | reverse complement strand
TGCCTGACCTTTATAGGCCTGAACACCTGTATCTTCCAATGCGCGAGCCGTAGCCAGAAATGTCGGGTAACTCGTAAATGTACCCGCTGGATATTTAAAGGTTGGTTTGGCTACGGCAGCCGCACCCAATGCTCCTTTCAACAGCGCAACGTGTGCCGTTTCGTGTTTGCTGATTTGTTTGATAACCGTTTGGTCTGCAGCGGTTATCAATCCCGCTGTAGCCAGTCCGATGCGGTAAAATTCGTCTTCAAGGTATTCGAGTGTGAGGGCAAAATTGGCAACGTCGATAGCCGCCTGCGATGGGGCGGTTGTCGTTTGGGCAAGTGCTTTATTCAGGCTGGCCGCAATAAGAGTTGGAATGCCGGCTGCTATCAGCTTTGAACTGAATTTGAGAAGATTTCGACGTGAATAGAAGCTAAAACGCTCGCTTATTTCAGGATCAACCTGTTCTATATCAGATATTAATTTAAATAAATTCATGGCGTTGTGTCAGGTTTACTTAGGAAGATTAGTGGCTGTGATTGGTGTTCTCACATACTTTTGGGCGATAGGTAGTACAACCGCCGGTTTGTTGGCCACATCGAGTCCGGTTGTGGGAGCAACGACATCGTCGCCCGCAAAGTCCGCCGATTTTGGATTCAGCAAGTCGCGGATAGCAGCCGCATGGCGCGCTTCTACCGATACAATCTTACCCGCTAGTGCGAGATAGTCCACATTGACAATAAGTGGTCCTGCCCCGTTGTAGGCCGATACCCCTAAATCTTCAAAAGCTTTGGCTGTTCCTAACACGCTGGCCCGATCGCCGAAGTTAATGCTGGTAAAATTCGGTGTTAGATCACCAATTCGGCTAGCGGCTGGAATAGCGGCCTTGAAAAACTCACGGTGAATAATTTCGTGGTCGCGGATATCAGTCAATACAGCTTTCTCGGCATCGGTCATGCCACTGTATGGCGTGGCAATTACCTGCGTATAAAACGCGGCTTCTAATTGTTCCAGGGCAAAGGCATAGTTAAGAATACCAACGTCGCCGGTACCTAGATCGACGGGTGCCGTCACCGTCGTTGGGTTTTCTTGTCCTTCTTTGCAAGAAGCCAAAATAGCTCCTCCTGCAGCAAAAGCGCCTGCGTAGCGCAGAAACAACCGGCGGCCTACCATAACCGGCTCTAATTGGCCTGGTAGCATGGTTAGGCCCGATTCATTCTGTTGCTTGCTCATAATGAGTTTAATTAAGTGTGTCAGTATAACCTCTATTTTACCAGACGGTTTAACACACTTACGGCAACTTTTCGGACTTGGATTTATTTTCTCTTCAAATGGGCTGTTTTTACAGACTATTCCAACCACATCGGCCAACACTAATTCTGCATTTTAATGAGACTGTTCAAATAAGAATCGATGTGTTGACAGTAAAATTAGCATCGGGCGAAGGAGCAGGTGACCAACGACGTAAACAATAAGGCAGTAGGGCGTCAAAAGGTGTTGATGAGTTGTACAACGGAGTGGTACTCCGTTGAGCCGAAGGCTAATCTAGCTCACCAATTGGCCTATCGGCCCAACGGAGTACCACTCCGTTGTACAACCTGTCAACACCTGTAGCATCATGAACAATAAAACCATTAAACCCTTTGTTCCACCACGGCATCGGTCGTAAAAACAAAGGCGGGTCGTTGCTGTTTTGATTCATATACTCAACAGGAAACAACATGATTCGAACGTACATGAAAGCCTTCCAGATAGGCATCGTGGCTGGTATGCGGACTATGACGGCCCCGGCTTTGGTTAGTTATAAATTGTCGCATATGGTGCCCAATCCGTTGCCTGATTCAACACTTCACTTTATGACCTCGCCCAAAACGGCGACTACATTTGCTGTATTGGCAAGTGGTGAATTGATTGGTGATAAATTACCCAATACCCCGGATCGTACCGCATTTCCGCAGGTGACCGGGCGAATTGCATCGGGAGCCCTGTCGGGAGCTGCCCTGGTTGACGCTGATGGACAGTCAGTTGCTTACGGAGCCGTTTTAGGCGCGTTGGGCGCGGTTGTCGGAACATTTGCTTTTTTTCAACTGCGCCACTGGCTGACGCACGAAAAAGATTTGCCCGATCCAGTAGTGGCTCTGGTCGAAGATGCACTGACTATAGGCGCAGGATGGCTTATTATAAATGACGGTGAGTGGCGCACTACAACTGCTTAACGCAAGTCAAAAAATGGATACTCAACAGAAAAGGTGCACTCTCCGAGTGCGCCTTTTCTCATAAATAAACCCGCAAAATCTTTACCAGGCATTATCTTTGCTTTTCCAGAACTACGCTCATCAACGGCTTCCTTGAAATGAATAATGGACCATGCACTCTGTAAAACGTGCCTGGGCTGATGCTGTTATTATTCATTCTACATCATTCATTCTACATTATTTTATGCAGGTTCTTAAATTTGGCGGCACCTCGGTTGGGTCCGTAGACAGTATAAAGCAGGTTATCCAGATCATTGAAAATCATCGCCGTGGCGACGGGCTGCAAGAGGGTAATCAAATTGTTGTTGTGTTTTCGGCGATGGGCGGTATTACCAACCAGCTCATTGAAATCGGCCGCATGGCGACGAGTGGGGAACCCAATTATATGGAGCTGGTTCGGCGGATTGAAGATCGACATTTCAACGTCGTGAAAGCCCTGATTCCAATTAAAGAACAAAGCAAAGTATTTGCTCATATCCGGGGCATTATCAATGAACTGGAAGATTTGCTGCGGGGCGTTTCGCTCATCCGCGAACTCACCCTCCGAACCCACGACCTGATTACCAGTTTCGGGGAACGGCTATCGACAACGGTGATCACGGAATGTGTGAACAGTCGCGGTATTCCTGCCCAGTTTTGCGATGCCCGTAAGATCATCAAAACCGATACCCAGTTTGGACAGGCCGAGGTAAATTATACGCTGACAAATCAACTCATTCAGGAGCATTTTGCGAAATCGGCTGAACGGCCCGGCGCTCCGGTGCAGATGGTTACGGGCTTCATTGGGTCTACCGAAAAAAACGAAACAACGACTCTCGGCCGGGGCGGGTCCGATTATACGGCGTCGATAATTGGGGCGGCTTTGAATGCTGAAATCATTGATATCTGGTCTGATGTTGATGGAATGATGACCGCCGATCCGCGCAAAGTGCCCAACGCGTTCAATATTCCGACCATCACCTACGCCGAAGCGATGGAGTTGTCGCACTTTGGTGCAAAAGTAATTTACCCGCCGAGTTTGCAACCGGCATTTGCCCGGAACATCCCGATTCGGGTGCTGAATACCTTCAATCCAACGCACGAGGGCACGCTCGTGAGTCGTACCGCCGAACGGCGGCAATACACCATAACGGGCATTTCGAGTATCGACGATATCGCCCTTGTGAACGTGCAGGGTTCTGGAATGATCGGTGTGGCAGGGGTATCGGCAAAGCTGTTTGGTGTGTTGGCGGCTCACAAAATCAGTGTTATTCTGATCTCGCAGGCCTCGTCGGAACACTCGATTTGCTTTGCCATTGACCCACGCGGTGCCGAAAATGTGAAGACAATTTTAGATGCCGAATTTGCCACCGAAATCATGCATGGTCACATCGACAATATTGCTATCGAGCGCGATTTGTCGGTCATTGCCACGGTAGGAGAGGGCATGAAAAAAAGCTCAGGTATTGCCGGTAAGTTGTTTTCCGTACTGGGTAAAAACGGGGTCAACATTGTCGCCGTAGCGCAGGGGTCATCGGAGATTAATATCTCGGTGGTTATCAACAAAAACAACCTCTCGAAAGCGCTTAACTCCCGGCATAACATCTTCTTCCAGTCAGAAG
>JANXVQ010000452.1 GCA_025351545.1 Spirosoma sp. | reverse complement strand
GTTCGAACCCACGGCCTGCAGCTTGGGAAGCTGCCGCTCTACCAACTGAGCTACTCCCGCTTACGTTTGGTGAAGCAAAGGTGAACGATTAAACCCGTAATGTCAAGCTATGATAGTTAGAGGGTTATTAACAAGGCTTCTATCTGCTCGTAAGTATAGGCTAACTGCTCATCTGTTGTGCAGTAAGGAGGCATTAGATACAGTACATTTCCCAGCGGTCGCATTAGAACACCACGCTCCAGCAGAAAATTATAGGCTGTATCGCGGATGTTATTAAAATAAGATGTTTGCTCACCGGCCTTCAAATCGAAGGCAAGTAATGTTCCATGTTGTCGAATGTTTTCAACAGTTGGGTGAGTGGCTAGTTTGCCTGCGAAATCAGCATGGCTTTGGGAAATACGCTGAATATTGGCTTTTGTTTCGGCTAGCAGTAGTAAGTCCATACTGGCTAGCGCAGCTGTGCAGGCTAACGGATTCGCGGTAAATGAGTGACCGTGAAAAAGGGTTTTGAATTTGTCGTCTGACAAAAATGCATCGTAAATGGCTTGCACACAAGTAGTGACACCTAATGCCATTGTACCACCAGTTAGCCCTTTTGACAGGCACATCAGGTCTGGCTTCTCAACCAAATAATCTGATGCAAATAGTTTACCCGTTCGGCCGAAACCGGTCATTACTTCATCGGCAATAATAAGTACGCCTTTGCGCCGGGCCAGTTGAAATAATTTATTCAATATCGCTGGTTCATACATGATCATACCACCCGATCCCTGCACTAATGGCTCAACAATAAATGCGGCTACGTCATTGGTAAATAAGGCTTCAGCATGGGCAAGAGCCGCATCTTCCTGTCCCGGTGTGGGAACGGGTAAATAGTCTACATCGAACAAAAAGGGAACGAATGGCGCTGTGAAGGCACTGCGTCCGCTCACGGCCATTGCCCCAAATGTGTCACCATGATAAGCATTCTCAAAAGCAATTATTTTTTGACGAGGCTTGCCAAGGTTGTGCCAGTACTGAAACGCCATTTTTAGAGCTACTTCAACAGCTGTAGAACCATTGTCTGAGTAAAAAACCGTTGACTGGTTCGGGGGGAGAATCGCTAGTAAACGCTCCGCTAACTCAACAGCGGGTTGGTGGGTAAACCCCGCAAAGATCACATGTTCGAGCGTTTGTAGCTGCTCGGCTACACGTTTGGCAATGTGTGGATGTGCATGCCCGTGTAAGTTCACCCACCAGGACGAAATCATATCCAGGTATTCACGTCCGTCGGCATCGTACAGTACAGAACCGCTGCCCCGCACAATTGGAATTGGCAAGGGGGCCGTTTGCATCTGCGTAAACGGATGCCAGATTACAGCCTTGTCACGTTCGGCTAAATTATTCATTCACTAAGGCAATTCGTGTACTAATATTCATTATAAAACCCACTTCCCCTGCGCTTTCATGACTTGCTCGATTACATCCCGAACAGCACCACGACCACCATATTTGGGTGATATGTAGTTGCATACGCGCCGAATTTCGTCAATTGCATCGGCTGGGCAGGTACTACAAACAGCCGACCGACTTAAGATCGTGTAGTCGGGAAGATCATCGCCCATGTACAAAATTTCGGATTCGTTTAGACCATCTCGGGCGATATAACCAAGAAAAGCATTCACTTTTTGGTCGTCAGGGCCACCCATAAAAACATCCTTTAGGTTCATAGTTTCCAACCAGTTGCGAATACCTTCTGCATTGGCCGATGATAAAATACCAACCCGAAAGCCAGCTTTTAACGCTTGCTGAATAGCATAGGTATCGCGAATGAAAACCGTCCGAAACCGTTCGCCCGAGGCAAGCAAACTGACACTTCCATCGGTCAGTACACCATCTACGTCGAAAATAAAGGTCTTTATTTGCCCGAATCGGTCTTGTATCGCTGCCATGCTGCAAGTTTAGTGAAAACCGACCGACAGTTCCGTATTTTTGTCAGATGACTACACATAAGCCGCTCTCGGCTGATTGGCCTACGGCTGGATTGCCCCCGGCGTTTCAGGAACAAATGCAGGCACAGTTGGGCGCAGATTTCACTGAATTTGAGTCGGCCTTAGCACAACCGACGCCCGTGAGTATTCGTATGAACCCACGAAAAGTAGCGGGCGCAGCAACCCACCGATATGGTTCCGCTTATTATATAAAGGATTTAGCGCCGGTGCCCTGGTGTCCTGAAAACTCTCCCGTCCGGGGATTTTATCTGCCCGAAC
>JANXVQ010000789.1 GCA_025351545.1 Spirosoma sp. | reverse complement strand
TCCATAACCTTACATCAGCTGTTTCATAACCATATTTTATTTTTTCAGGTTCTTCGCCCTCTTCCTTCTTGCCAATAGCTGGTACAACTGTAAACCTGACCAATGCACCTGCGCTTTTACCTATCCAGTTCCTTTGCATTTCTTTCAAAGGTTCGGGCCAGTCAATGGTGTCGAGCCCTTTTAACAGGCGGTCGGCGTATGCGGTGATGCGCATGCTCCACTGCATCATTTTCTTTTGTTCAACAGGATAGCCGCCACGTTCGCTAAACCCATCTTTAACCTCATCATTTGCCAGTACTGTGCCAAGGGCCGGGCACCAGTTCACAACGGCATTCGCCAGAAATGTCAACCGGTATTTTAGGGTAATCTCATACGATTCTTCCGTCGACATGGCGTTCCACTCGGCAGCCGTAAACGCAGAAACATCCTCATCGCACACGGCATTGACGTCGGTCGTACCGTTTGTGGCGAATTTTTCCAGCAGCGTGTCAATGGGTTCAGCTTTATCGGTGTCCTTGTTGTACCACGAGCGGAACAACTCCATGAAAACCCACTGCGTCCACTTATAATACGACGAGTCGGAGGTGCGGACTTCGCGCGACCAGTCGTAGCTAAAGCCAAGGTTTTTTAATTGTTCGATATAGCGCGTCAGGTTCTGCTCGGTCGTAACGGCCGGGTGCTGACCCGTTTGGATGGCGTATTGTTCAGCCGGAAGCCCGAACGAATCGAAGCCCATCGGGTGCAATACATTATACCCTTTCAGCCGTTTGTAACGCGCAACAATGTCCGACGCGATGTAACCCAGCGGGTGACCGACGTGCAAACCCGCACCCGACGGATACGGAAACATATCGAGTACGTAGTACTTTGGTCGGGCCGCGTTCGGTCGAGCCGTATTCTGCTCTGGTTTAAACGTGTTATTTTTGTCCCAAAACTGCTGCCAGTCCTTTTCAGTCTTAGCGTGATTATAGTCGGCCATATGTGGTATAGAACGGACGAAGTGGCCCGTTCGGTTGAATCTAAAATTAGCCTTGCGGCTGAACGGATTATCAATCCATTCTACTTAAGTTGCAAAAATAGCCGTTTACCAAGACTTTTGCCTACTGCCTCTCTCGCTGAACGCACAAACTCCCGAATGAATCAAGTTCGTCCATCTTCTTTACCGTCAATAAAAAACCATCAATATGTAACTAACTGGCTCTGGCCAATTGGTTTAGGACTGATAGTAATTGCGTTAACGACCTGGGTCGTGGGCGATTTTCGGCATCCATTATCAGATGGAAACGATACGGACCAATATGAATACGTCGGCTACTTTTTCGGTAAGAACCTGAGTCTTTGGCCTTTCCCTCACCTTACTCTGATCAACACCCAAACATTTTATCCCTATGGAACAAATCAGGTTTTTTTAGACTGGGGTTTCGAGCGGGACTACTGGTATGCATTCTGTCGGTGGCTGTTTGGCGGTCCCGGGCCCTATCTTCAATATTATTACGTCTACAGTTTGGTCGTTATGGCTGTTGGTACGTTTATCCTGCTGCGTTCACGATTTGGCCTAAGAAAGTCGTTCGTCGCCGGGTTAATTGTGTCCATATTTAATTTCTACGCCCTCTGGAAATTCCCCGTCCACATGAATGTTTGTGTCAGTCACTGGACGGTTTTATGCATTGTGGCAACCTACCGGCTCTTACTAGATGTTCTCGACCGTAAACCGATTTCGCTCTCTTTTTTTCTACTGTGGATAGGGTTACACGTTCAGATTTTGGGACAGGAACTGGCCTACGTAGCCGGATATGCCCTGACATTCACGACGTTGGTGATACCAGCATTATCAATAGTTCTGTTCCGGCAGTTTCGGAAGGCAAACGGGTTTACCCTGATTAGGGACTATATGCGGGAAGAGTTTATCCGGCAAAAAGTTGAGGTTCTGTTGGGATTGCTCCTGATTGTCATCAGCCTGTATTTGTATTTGCCACTCACGTTACAAGTTGCATTTACGGCCTGGCGATTCGATTTTGGTATCGTCCCCGAACTCCCCTCCTGGTCGCACCCGGCGCGGTTATTACTCCCGCATTTACCCGGCATTGACAGCTATTCCATTCCGTACCAACGGTGGTTACACGATACGTTCGAGAGCTACGGGCAAGGTAGTCCCGGTTTATATCTAGTCATTTTAGCCGCCCTTGGGTGGTGGCAAATCCGGCGCAGAATAGCCCTTTGGCTGCCTATTGTCCTGATGCTGGTACTTTGTCTACTGTACCATCCGGTGCTGTTTCCAACATTGAAACTATTTCCCTGGTTTAGTTTTAATCGACATGGCGGGCGAGCCAGTCTGATCTATCCGGTTTTACTAACACTGCTGGCTCTCCCGATTCAGTTGCCTCGTCGGTTGTCAAGTCAAATAGGTTATGTGTTGGTGTTCACACTGATGATAATCGAATGGTACACAGGCTATTCCATGCGATTATTATCGCCGGTCAGTGTGGCATCGAATAGTCTCCTGCGGTACTGTGCGGTTATTCGGCAACAACCCGGCGCGGCTGTACTCGACTGGCCGTTCTGCACCATTGGTGCCAATGGCGTTGGCGATAAGGAAGGACTTTGCCCCTATTACACCCAGCAGAATGCGATTTTTACATTCCGACGCTTTTACGATAAAAGCGGAGTTGGTCAATATTTCGGACGGCTCCACCCCGATCAGATTCAGCCTTTCCTGCGCGACGGCTGGCCACGGCTGCTTACACCTGACCGAGCCTTTACAGAAAACGACTGGCAGTTTTTGGATGCGTTTCTACGAAAAAATAACTTTGCGGGCATCAACTTATATCTCGATTTATTGACACCCGAACAGGTAGCCCAATTTTACCGACGCTACGGTTCACCCATTGCCGAAACCCGATTTCCGGCGGCTGGACGCGTCGTATTTATTACACTGAACAGGCCTGAAAATGTAGACGTCTGAGCCTATGGAGTCCGAACTAAATCGATTTATAAAGACGGCACCTATACAACATTAAGCGGCACCTCTATGGCCGCTCTCCCTATATGGCAGGTTTGTTGTTCATCCGGGGAAATAAATTTCCTACGCACGAAACCATGACGGGCAACACTGATGGAAAGCCTGACCCAATG
>JANXVQ010000431.1 GCA_025351545.1 Spirosoma sp. | reverse complement strand
TCTCCCGGATGTATGTTCCCGAACAAAATGCCCCAGGTGCTCAGTGTTGTTTTAATTTGTGAGGTAGTTGATAGCACCATTCTTGCCTGATTGAATCTGTTATTCTATGAATTTATTTGATAATCTAACTACTGTTTTTAGTTCAGAGATTTTGTCGCTTATAGCGGCTTATATTGATGAGCCAATCGAAAAAACAAGCAAAGCCGTTGATGGCCTTGTGTATACAATTGTGGGTGGTTTGATGAAACGAACAACCAGCGAAATTGGCGTTAATCAACTCTATAACCATATCCAAAAAGGTCGTTACGACGGCGCACCTCTCGACAATCTGGCTACGGTTCTCCGAGATCCAGCCCTTTCTAATACGCTTATTACACAGGGTAACGATGTTATCAGCCATCTGCTGCCGGCCATGAAAAGCTCTATTGGTAGTATGATTTCGGGCTATACCGGTATTCGAAATTCATCGGCTCTTTCGCTGTTAGGTTTAACCACAACCATTGTACTGCAAGTACTTGGCAAACAGGTAAAAGATCAGAAATTAGACGCCGACGGATTGGCTGCAACACTCTTCGCTGAACGAGAAGCATTTGTCAATATCGTACCAGAAGAATTTATGCCCCGGTTAGTTGAGAGAGTTGGACTTCAACAGATTGTGTCCGGTTTGGCAGCACCCGCCCGACGCACAGCCGTCGAATCTCCGGGGCGCACTGTAACTACGGCTACACGCCCAGCTATTAGCTATGATCCTGTTGATGAATCTGATAACGATAATGGGGTGCTGACAAAATGGGGAGTCGGCGCTTTAATAACGGTAGCTCTTGCTTTTGGCGGCTACTATCTCTATCAAAATACCCAAAAATATTCAAACGGAGAACAAGAGGCTACCGATGTCACTACCGTTACGAACGACACAATTCAGGCTGATACGGTAACCCGGTCGCTGGCGGTGCCAAAAGAGCAGGCGGCCAAAACGGTACCCAAATCAGTATCAGTCACAACCGTAGCCAGTACAACGGGCCTTGCAGCGGCCACACCTTCGAGTAATTTGACACTGCAAATGACTCCTTATCTGGGTAATGCCGCATTGCCCAAAGGCCGCGTATTTCCACTGTCAGGCGTAGCCTTTCTGCCCGGATCAATGTCGATGACAGCGGGTTCTCAGACGGCCATTAACGAGTTAGCAACTATTTTGAGGACATATCCTCAATTGCAGGTGCAGATTGTTGGCTATGCCAATGATGCTCAGGGTGGTGGGTTTACCAACAAAAGTTTGTCGTTTAAGCGGGTGAATCAAATTAAGCAGCAACTAATGACAGCCGGAATTAATTTCCTGCGTATCGATGCCATCGGCCGAGGCTCCGGTGTTGCTAAAAACGATACCTCAGGAATTGTAAAACCAGCACTTAGAAAAATTGATATCAAGGTGGTGGTAAAGTAACCAGTCCATCCGTTAACCTGCAACAGAAAGGCCTTCCTGATCAATCAGGAAGGCCTTTCTGTGTATTATCAGAATATAAACACCTTTATTTATTGTGATTCAGTGTCTACTGATTTTATCTGAGAAAGTCGACTTTATATCGCTATCAAACACTGAAGAATCGAAACAACTTTCGCTGGTTGCAGTTGAATAAGGGCATTGTGTATTCACTAACCAATTATATAGTATGAATCCAGAAACAGGAAAAACAGCCCTGATTACTGGTGCCTCCAGCGGTATCGGTCAGGAACTCGCCAAACTTTTCGCCCAGGATGGCTATAATTTAGTCTTAGTAGGCCGTAGTGATGAAAAGCTCGACCGTTTAGGCGATGTATTCAAAAGTAATTACGGCATTCAGCACGTTACGGTCATTAGTAAAGATTTGTCTGAAGAAGATGCTGCACAGGATGTTTATAGTCAGGTGAAAGCAAAAGGCATTACAATTGACGTGTTAGTCAATGACGCTGGCGTTGGTCTGTATGGATTATTTGCCACCGATACAGACTGGGAGCGCGAAAAGTCGATGATCCACCTTAACGTGCTGGCATTGACCCAAATGACCAAGTTGTTTTTGTATGATATGCTGGCGCGGAATGACGGAAAAATTCTTAACCTGGCATCGTTGCTATCAATTACGCCAACGCCGTTGATGGCGGTTTATGCAGGTACAAAAGCCTACGTGTATAATTTCACGCAGTCGCTCGTCAACGAGTTAAAGGACACTAACGTTACCATTACAGCCCTATTGCCAAATGCCACCGATACTGACTTTTTCAATAAGGCGAACGCAGAGAATACCAAAATAACCGACGAATTGCAAGACCCGGTTATGGTAGCTCAAGCGGGCTATGATGCTTTAATGTCAGGTAAATCCAAAGCAATTCCGGGCGGGCTGAAAAACAAATCCTATGAATTGTTGGCTTATATAGCGCCACAGGAAGCGTTAGCCTCCCTGATGCGCGATAAGATGTCGCAAAAGCCGGAACCTGCATCCGAAAAGGAATCAACTGTATCGCTGGCGTGGGGAATCGGTTTTGGTATCGCCGTGATTGCGGGTATCGCCCTGACAATTGGATACAAAAACGCTAGCCCTTACGATCAATTACGCTATCGTCACAAAGCTAAATCAGCGGGCGATTCACTATCAAATACGTTATCATCTGTTCTTGATACGGTAGTGAATAGCGTTACCGAAGCTTATCAAACGACAAAAGAGAAAGCGAAAAAAATTGGCGAGAAAGAATAGGAAGTGCAGGAAGAAGTAGCTGCCTGAAAATGATCCGGAAAACCTTGACAAAGTTTAAAACTTTGTCAAGGTTAAAAATGCTCAATAGCTTTCAGTGTAGTCAGCAACTAGCCTCTCAATTCATTATGAAAAATTCATCGTTTTGGCGAATTGCCACAGCGGTCTTTGCCGTCGGCAGCATTGTTTATACAACAGTATCCAGTAGTCGGTTGAAGGGTTAGATTAACGAAGAAAGCCACCTTGTGAAGGGCGGCTTTTTCGTTTTATACAAGTATTTTCTTTGTAGTTCATTAAAGTAATCGTGACAAGTTATTAACTGGTATTTGCAGCGAGCAACCAGGCTTCATTACATAGTGGCGTATTTTATGGAAACAGGGTTGGTGGCAAGTTGATATATCGTAAATCGTATAAACTCAGATAATTTGTATCGCTTTATCTCTTAACTACAAATACACACACTGGAACACGGATTCTGACGTTCTCAACTTTCTTCGCTTCTCTATCAGTAGTTTTTAAGACATTCTGTCGCAATAAAGGATCGAGTTAGCTCATTTTCCGCCAAAATGTCTGTAAAACTACCTAGGCCCGTGATTTGTTGTACCGTGGTTATACAGTAAACAACCTAATCGCATTGGCGAACTGCCTTAACTATCATGGACTTTAAAAATTACACCGTAAAAGCACAGGAGGTCGTACAGAAAGCGTCGGAAATCGCTCTCGGTAACGGCCAGCAAGCCATTGAAACGGGTCATTTGCTTCAGGCAATTCTGTCGGAAGATGAGAACGTCGTTGGCTTCATCGCCAAAAAGCTAAGTGTCAACTTGAAAAATACAACCAGTGTATTAGAAGCTATCCTGACAACTTACGCCAAAGTTTCGGGTGGAAACGGTGGCGTGTATCTGAGTAATGATACAACCGCAGCATTAGCTAAAGCCAGTAGCTACACCAAAGAGTTCGGCGACGAATTTGTGAGCGTCGAACTGATGCTGTTGGGACTCATGGGCGGTAAAGACCAAATTGCAACGTTATTGAAAGATGCCGGTTTCAACGAGAAACAAACGAAAGCGGCCATCAACGAACTTAGAAAAGGAAACTCGGTGAAAGACCCAAACGCAGAAGCAAAATATCAATCTCTGGAACGGTTCAGCGTTAACCTGAACGAACGCGCTCGCACGGGTAAGATCGACCCGGTGATTGGCCGCGATGAAGAAATTCGTCGCGTACTGCAAATTCTGAGCCGCCGGACCAAAAATAACCCAATTCTGCTTGGCGAACCGGGTGTTGGGAAAACCGCTATTGTTGAAGGACTTGCCCAACGCATTGTGTCGGGTGATGTTCCGGAAAATCTGAAAACCAAAACCATCGTTTCGCTCGACATGGGTCTGCTCATTGCAGGAGCCAAGTACAAAGGCGAATTTGAGGAACGCCTGAAATCTGTTATTAAAGAAGTAACGGATTCTGACGGTCAGATTATTCTGTTTATTGATGAGATTCACACACTTGTTGGCGCGGGTGCCGGAGGTGAGGGCGCAATGGACGCGGCTAACCTGCTGAAACCAGCCCTGTCGCGTGGTGAGTTGCACACAATTGGCGCTACCACGCTAAAAGAATATCAGAAGTACATAGAGAAAGATAAAGCCCTCGAACGCCGTTTTCAGGCCGTAATCGTGGATGAGCCAGACATGCCCGATGCTATCTCGATTCTACGCGGTATTAAGGAGAAATACGAATTGCACCACGGCGTTCGCATCAAAGACGACGCCGTGATTGCCGCCGTTGAGCTGTCGACACGCTACATTACAGATCGCTTTCTGCCGGATAAAGCCATTGACCTAATGGACGAAGCGGCTGCCAAATTGCGGCTTGAAATGGATTCTGTTCCCGAAGAACTCGATGAGCTGAATCGGCGCATTATGCAGCTAGAGATTGAGCGCGAAGCCATCCGTCGCGAAAATGATAAGGAAAAAGAAACGGTTTTAAATCGGCAAATCGAAGAGCTTAGCGAACAACGTAATGATCTGAAAGCCAGGTGGGAAGCGGAAAAGGCATCGGTCAATGAAGGCCGGACCCTGAAGGAGCAAGTCGACAAAATGCGACTGGAAGCCGACCAGGCCGAACGTTCGGGTGATTACGGCAAAGTGGCTGAAATTCGGTACGGTCGCATTCCTGAAATTGAAAATCAACTGAATCAACTAACCAAAGATGGTGCTGATAAGGATTCGTCGGATCGGATGATGCAGGAAGAAGTTACCGCCGAGGATATTGCCGAAGTAGTGGCCAAGTGGACGGGTATTCCGGTGTCGAAAATGCTGCAAAGCGACCGTGAGAAACTGCTCAATTTAGAGAAGGAACTCGGTAAGCG
>JANXVQ010000428.1 GCA_025351545.1 Spirosoma sp. | reverse complement strand
AGCCGAACGGGTTATTGTAGCAACAGGCTACAACCGGGTTCCAAACAAGCCGGAACTACCCGGTCTGCATGATTTCCGGGGCATAGTCTGGCACAGCCAGGAATACCGTAACGGGGCACCCTTTCGCAATAAAAATGTGTTGGTTGTCGGCATGGGAAATACGGGTGCAGAGGTTGCGCTGGATTTGTTGGAAAACGGAGCAACCCCCTTTATTTCGATCCGGGGGCCGATTAACATCGTTAGACGGGAAGTTTTTGGCAGACCTACCCACTCAACGGCCATTAAGTTGAGTAAACTTCCAAACTGGCTTTATGATGCGATAGCAAGGTTCTCGCAAAAGCTCAACGTAGGCGATGTGTCAGTTTACGGGCTTGGCAGGCCAAAGCATTCGCCTTCATATGACTCCCGAATGGGAAAACCGCCCGTTATTGATATTGGCACGCTTGATCATATCAAAGCGGGAAACATTACCGTTGTTCCCGGCATCGGCCGAATTAACACCAAAACCGTCACTTTTACCGACGGGCGCGAATTACCCTTCGAGACTATCATTCTGGCAACGGGCTACCGGCCAGCGTTATCGTCTATTTTCGGCAACCAGCTATCGGCTAAAATTCTGGGTGAAAGCGGGTATCCAAAAGATCTTTGGTTCGACGATGCAGCTTTACGAGGATTGTACTTTCTGGGCTTCTCTATTCCCGTAACGGGTGCTCTTTACCATGCCAACATGGACTCGGAACGTATTGCTAAACACCTCGCTGAAAACAATTTTATCTCGTCATAGTTTCATTTTTGTAATCAGGATGATTACGGAAAATTAGTCAACGCTATAAACACTACGATTATGAATGAGACAACAATCAAGGGAGGCTGGAACGAATTAAAAGGTAAAATCAAACAAGCCTACAGTGACCTTACCGACGATGATCTAACCCACGAAGAAGGAAAAGAAGACGAAATGTGGGGCAAAGTCCAACAGAAGACCGGAAAAACAAAAGACGAAATCAATAAGGCAATTGCCGATTTATAATAGGATTAGTCGCATAATGACACAGAAAAGCCAGAGCCTGTAGACTCTGGCTTTTCTGTGTCATAGTTAACCTGTTTGGCTGTTTACCGGTAAGGTTCTCAAGCCATTTCAACTTCCTGTATGCGCACATTTTCTACCACTTCATCGCAATGTCATAGGTTCGATTTGTATGCCGTACGACTAAGACAGTCATCTCTGGTATCTGTTCGGTTTCGCCCGCGCTCATATACTAAATGATTCCGCTTGCAAACCGAAAATAAGTACCGGCGCCTAAAAGAATCACGACCGAATACTTCTTCTGAGTATAGAAATCATCTCCTTCATAGGAGTCAGGTAAGGTTTTGTCGATTTCCATAATCTAATCGCATTGGTGTGTTGTTCCGAAATGACGTTTTTGGTTAGATTGCCCGCTTAAATTCCTTACCTAGCTGTATCACCACGGTGCTTTCCCAAAATTTCCTGTCTAAACTAGACCCATTCAATGAATCGCTTCTCCTTTTTGCTACGTATTACTTTGCTGTTGAGCTTTTTATCTATATGTACACCAGATTTACACGCTCAATCCAAGCCTCCCCAGAAAACATATATGTACCTGATTTATCATAAACTGAATCCCGGACTTACTATTCAGGATGCGCTGTCCGTTGAGCGGGAATGGAAAAAAGTTAATCAGGCCGCCGTGGATGAAGGGAAGATGGAAGGCTGGTATATGACCGTTAAACAGTTCACTTCGAACCCGAATCAGACCGAATACGATTACGTTACCAGAATTGTTACGCATGAGATGGCTATAAAAGGAGCATCGCCCGAGGCCATGACCCGCATGTATGGCGATAGCGTACAGGCTAAAATAGCCGACCTTCAAAAACGTGACCGCGCTACAGCGCCCGTTGTTAAAATAGAAATATGGGAAATTACCGACGGCACGTTCGCGCCAAAATTCGCCCCCGATGGTACTCAGTTTATGGTCATCGAGCGGATAAAACGCCGAAATCCGGGCGCTGATTATGAGGGCTTAGTTGGTCAATTAAAGCGACTTAGCGAAGACCGTATCAAGCGTGGCAACCTTCTCGGCTGGGATTTCTCGTCTCTGGTTATTCCCAATGGCAGCGAAAAAGGGTACGAATTCAGCATCGCTCAATATGTCACGAATCTAGGTGCCATAGCAAACCCAATTCTGGCCGACACACCTACTCCCATTATGCCAGCGCCAGCTTACAGGCAACTCCGCAGCCAGACAGCCCAGATGTTCGATGTGGTGCGGCAGGAAGTATATCGGTTTCAGGAATATACTACCAAGCCCGGCAACTAATTCGTATTTCTCGATTTCCTTTCCGGCAATTTTGCCCAACTTCCCATTTTTATGAAATTCTATTTCTACACATTGCTTTTTGCGGTTAGTTCTGTCCTTACCATACCGGCACTGGGCGGTCAGGTTGCGCCGGGCGATGTTCATATCGCGATCGAAACTCAGCAGACCGCCCTCGTTATTCGGGTGGATAAAGACCAAACACCTACTATGGTTCACTTGGGCCCCAAACTCCGAAATGCGGCCGAGTATGCGGCTATTCCAGCGCGAGGGAAACGGGGCGAAGACTATACGGATATATATAATTCGGTGTATACGCCGGCCGGAAGCCGCAATTTGCTGGAACCAGCTATTCAGGTTACTCATGCCGACGGTAACCCTTCGCTCGATCTGAAATACGTTCGACACGAAACCCAATCGGTGGCCGACGGTGTGGTTCTGACAAAAGTGTATTTGAAAGACCCGCAGTACCCGTTCGAAGTGACGCTGTATTATAAAGCTTACCAGAAAGAGGATGTTATCGAACAATGGAGTTCCATTCGGCATACCGAAAAGAAGCCGGTGATACTCCACAAATACGCATCGGCAAATCTGTATATCCCGGCTCAGAATTATTACCTGACGCATTTTCACGGAGACTGGGCCAACGAAATGAATCCAAGCGAGATACCCCTCACCGAAGGCATCAAACTAATCGATTCCAAGCTCGGTACGCGGGCCGATTTATTCCAGCCACCTTCGTTTCTGGTATCGCTCAACCAACCCGCCGATGAAAATCGGGGAGAAGTAATTGCGGGCACACTGGCCTGGTCGGGAAATTATCAACTGGCGTTTGAAGTCGATCCGCTGCATAATCTGCGCATAATCCCCGGTATTAATCCGTACGCGTCGGCCTATACGTTAGCTCCTGGTACTGAATTCACTACGCCCGCTTTCCTCTTCACTTACTCCGACAAAGGCACGGGCGGGGCCAGCCGCAGTCTGCACCGATGGGCGCGTAAACATCGTATTCCGCAGGGAGAAGGCAACCGCCTGACGTTGCTGAATAACTGGGAAGCAACCTATTTCGACTTTAATGAAGAGAAGTTAGGCGCACTTTTCAGCGATGGAAAAAAGCTCGGAGTAGATTTATTTTTACTGGACGATGGTTGGTTCGGCAATAAATACCCTCGCAATAATGACCGCGCTGGCTTGGGCGACTGGCAGGAAAACGTAAAAAAACTGCCGCATGGACTGGGTTATCTAGTGAAGGAAGCCGAAAACAAAGGCATAAAATTCGGGGTCTGGCTGGAGCCGGAAATGGTAAGTCCCAAAAGCGAACTATACGAAAAACACCCCGATTGGGTCATCAAGCTACCAAACCGGTCGGAATATTACTTTCGAAATCAGTTGGTGCTCGATTTATCAAATCCGAAAGTTCAGGATTTCGTCTATGAACTGGTCAATGGGCTGCTAACTAAAAATCCAACGCTGGGCTTTATCAAATGGGATTGCAATGCCGTTATCTACAACGCATTCTCGGCCACTATTCAGAACCAGTCAAACCTCTACGTCGACTATGTGCAGGGCCTTTATAAAGTACTGGAACGACTTCGGGTCAAGTACCCTACCCTACCCATGATGCTCTGTTCGGGGGGCGGTGGCCGGGTAGACTATGGTGCGCTGAAATACTTCACCGAATATTGGCCCAGCGACAATACCGACGCTCTGGAACGCATATTTATCCAGTGGAATTACTCATATTTCTTTCCGTCCATTGCCAGCTGTAACCACGTTACGGACTGGGGCAAACAGCCCATTAAGTTTCGGACAGACGTGGCCATGATGGGGAAAATCGGGTACGACATTGTGGTGAGTAAGCTGACAGAGCCAGAGTTGGCCTTTAGTCAACAAGCCTTGAAAACTTACGAACGCATCAA
>JANXVQ010000420.1 GCA_025351545.1 Spirosoma sp. | reverse complement strand
TCATTAATGTACTTGCAGAAATTAGGCGTCCATGTGCGACTGAATACCCGGGTCAAAGACTTCGACGGTCGCATTGTAACTATGAATGATGGCTCTACGCTAAGGACCAATAATCTTATTTGGGCGGCTGGTGTAAAAGCTAATCCGCTGGCTGGTTTGCCACCAGAAGTGGTTGGGCGAGGTGGGCGCGTACTGGTTAACCGATATAGTCAGGTGCAGGGCTTTACAGACGTATTTGCCATTGGTGATGTGGCTACGATGACTGAAGATAAGTGGCCAAACGGTCATCCTCAGGTGGCGCAAGTCGCGATTCAGCAGGGGCATCATCTGGCAAAAAACATGCTTCACTGGGTTCGTAATGAAAAGCCGGTAGAATTTGTCTACCGCGACCTCGGCACAATGGCTACCATTGGCCGTGGGTTGGCGGTAGTTGATTTGCCTTTTTTGAAGTTCCAGGGATTCTTTGCGTGGATAACGTGGTTATTTGTTCACCTAATGTCGATTGTTGGTGTGAAAAACCGGTTGTCCATTTTTCTGAACTGGATGTTTAACTACCTGACTTATAACAACTCACTGCGGCTTATTATTCGGCAGAAAATGCCCAAAGGCGATATGTCAGCTATGCAGGAAAAATTATCTGACCAATTAGAGGTTAGTAAAACTTAAGTGAGATAGTAAATTTGGTTTACTATCTTGGTCAAAAAAGTTGATTTTCGTTGTATTTTTGTGCCAATAATTCTTTGTTAATGTCTTTGCTCTATGGAATCAACTACTGAAAAGCTGCAAACCATGGCTGGTCATGGTAAAACCCGGCCTAAAAATAGCGGAACTAAAAGATTGTTTGATAACCCGATTTTGGAGGCTCTTTCGCGGACACACATTCTGGTGCCTATTTCGATGTGGCTAATTTTATCTGCGTTTTTAGGCTGGTATGCCTTCACATATACCGATATGGGAGCCAGCATTATTGCCACGTTATTTGTTGCGGGGTTACTGGTGTTTTCGTTGTTTGAGTATGTATTGCACCGCTATCTCTACCACCTGGCGCCAACAACGCCCAAACGTGCTAAAATTCAATATACGTTTCATGGCATCCACCACGAATATCCGAAAGATAAAACCCGGCTAGCCATGCCTCCCGCACTGGCCATTTTTGTAGCCGTGGGCTTTTTTGGTTTATTTTTCCTGATGATGGGCGAAGCGGCTTATGCCTTTTTCCCTGGTTTCCTGGTAGGTTATTCGGGTTACCTGGCCGTGCATTTTATTGTTCACGCCTATGCGCCACCAAAGAATTTCCTGAAGCAATTGTGGGTAAACCACAGTGTGCATCACTACAAGAATCCAGAAAGTAACTACGGCGTTTCGACGCCATTTTGGGATTATATTTTCGGATCATTCCAGAAATAAACAATCATTACATCCACAAAAAGCCCGCTGAAACTTGGTTTCAGCGGGCTTTTTGTGGATGCTCACTCAATTTGAACCAGGTAAGGGGTGCTTTACGAATACGCTACTTCAACTTTTCATTAGTCAAATGCCGTGTCGCATCCCGACTGTTTTTCTTGTCCAGATTTTTCTGAAATGCTTCCGTCAGGTCAACTCCGGTTTGGTTTGCCAGACAAATGAGCACCCATAACACATCGGCCAGTTCATCGCCCAGATCTTTGTTTTTATCTGATTCTTTTTCTGATTGCTCGCCGTAGCGCCGGGCAATAATGCGTGCCACTTCGCCGACTTCTTCAGTCAGTTGGGCCATATTGGTCAACTCGTTAAAATACCGAACGCCAACGGTTTTGATCCAGTCGTCAACAGTAGTTTGGGCGTCTTTAATAGTCATGTTTATTTTTCCGGCACGAACGTTAGCATACTAAACTGATTTTCATCGAAAGTCTCCTGTGCGAGCGTTTGCAATTGCTCGGCTGTTACGGCTTTGATATCATTAAAAATATCATTCAGGGCTTCAACCCGATTAATATCGAGCAAACTTTTCGCCATCATCAGCATAAAGCTGTTATTGCTTTCTTCGGCCATTGCCAATTGCCCAATCAGTTGTTCTTTGGTTTGATGCAGTTGCAGCGTTGTCAGCGGCTGTTCGCGCAACCGCTTCAATTCTTTTATGATTAATGCCTGCGCCTTATCTACTTTTTTAGGATCGGTGCCGAAGTAAATACCCAGAAAACCCGTGTCTAAATAAGGCGTGTAACTGGCATCAATCGAATAAACAAGACCGTACTTTTCGCGCAGATTCATGTTTAATCTGGAGTTCATGCCCGGCCCGCCCAGGAGGTTAACAAGCATGAAGAACGGAAGTCGCCTTGGATCGGTCAGACCATAGGCTGGGCGGCCAATAGCGCACTGAGCCTGCGTAATGGGCCGTTCTACGCGAGTTTGGCGCGGCACGTAGTTCGTCGGCATCTGGCGCTGACGGGTTGCATGTTGCGCTGGTACATCACGAAAATATTTTTCGGCTATTTTTACTACCTGTTTAAAAGGCAGCTTGCTTACCGATGCAAACACAATCCGGCTGGTGTCATAATTCTCGGCAATGAACTGCTGAAGATCTTCGCGCCGGAATGAACTGACGGTTTCGGTCGTGCCGAGAATATTGCCGCCAAGGGCATGATTCGGAAACACCAATTCATCGAAATCATCCTGGATCGCATCTTCGGGCGAATCGTAATACATGGCCATTTCTTCGAGAACAACCCCCCGCTCCCGTTCGATTTGTTTTTCAGGAAAAATCGAGTGAAACGTGATGTCAGCTAATAATTCTGTAGCTTTCTCGAAATGTGCATCAAGTACAGAAGCATGAAAGCAAACTTTCTCTTTTGTCGTGTAGGCATTTAACTCACCACCAATGGTTTCTAAGCGAGTAATTATATGGTAGGATTTTCGTTTCTCCGTACCTTTAAATGCCATATGTTCCCAAAAATGGGCTAGTCCCTGCTGATGTGGTTGTTCGTCGCGGCTACCGATGTCAAGCATGATGCCACAGTGGGCGATCTGCGTATGCGGTATTTGTTTATGCGCAATTCGAATTCCATTGGGTAAAGTATATACTTCGTAATCTTCCATTCTTAGCTTTTACGCAGTAAGCGTACTAATGATAACCGCTATCAATCCACCCCGGTTCCTGATTATCCAAACCGCTTTTATCGGCGATGTGATTCTGGCTACGGCCATGCTTGAACAAGTACATGAAGCCCACCCCGACGCGATACTGGATATGCTGGTACGTAAAGGTAATGAGGCTTTACTGGCTAATCATCCCTTTCTGAACGAAGTCCTGATCTGGAACAAAAAGGGGGCCAGATATAAAGATTTATGGAGGCTGTTGAGACTCGTTCGGAGCCGTAATTACGATGCTGTTCTTAATATGCAGCGGTTCGGAACAACGGGCCTGCTAACGGTTTTATCGGGAGCAAAGAAAACTATCGGCTTTGATAAAAATCCGTTTGCACGATTTTTTACTCATAAAGTCGAGCACCGGTTTGAGCCGGGTGTACACGAAGTAGACCGGAATACTGGTTTATTGAGGCCGCTGGGCATACTGGGAGGGTCGCTGCCCCGCCCTAAGCTTTACCCATCTTTCACAGACTACAAGGCTGTCAGAAACTATCAAAACCAGCCTTATGTGTGTATGGCACCAATGTCAGTCTGGTTTACCAAGCAATATCCGGCCGAACGCTGGGTTGAATTGATTCGTGCTTTACCTGATGATATAACTGTGTATTTGTTGGGGGCTCCAACTGATGCTTCGGCTTGTGATGCCATTAAAGCCATGGCGGGGCCAAAGGTTACAGTTAATCTGGCGGGTAAATTAAGCTTGCTGGAATCCGCGGCTCTGCAACAGGGAGCCCTAATGAACTACGTGAACGACTCGGCTCCGTTGCACCTGTGTTCGGCCATGAACGCGCCAACAACCGCAATTTTTTGCTCTACAGTACCTGAGTTTGGATTTGGACCCTTAGCGGATGTATCACGCGTGGTTCAAACCCCGGAATCGCTCGATTGTAGACCCTGCAATTTGCATGGCCGGTCGATTTGTCCACTGGGTCATTTTCGGTGCGCATGGGGCATTTCGGTAGACGATTTAGCGCGGTTTGATGTGTAATTCTTCAGTCACTTATTGATACGGTAAGACCAACGTCCTGTTATGTCTATCAATCGTCGCGACTGGCTACGGGCCAGTGTGTTGTCTGGCTTGACTTTAGCTGCTGCTCCGGCTTCCTTTTGTGAGCCGGAACCGGAGATGCCCAGAGGCTATAAAATTCCAACAGGAGCGATTAAAGCCCGGTTATCGGCCAACGAAAGTCCTTACGGCCCTTCGCCTAAAGCGATTAAAACCATTACGGAAGCTGCACCTGATGGCTATCTGTATGCCAGGTAATATGCCGGGTAATTCCGTAAGTTAGTTGCCGACACAGAGGGCGTTCCTGAAGACCATGTGCTTCTGGGCGCTGGTTCGGGTGAGTTGCTAACGGCGGCTTACCGCGCTAATGCCGGACGCACGATTGTTGCCTCCGACCCTACGTTTGACGCAGTACCCCGCACAGCTGTCAAACACGGAATTACGATGGATCGGGTTCCGCAGATTATCTACATAAAGTACTGAAAGAAACTAATTACGAGCCGCTCCCATCGGGCGCCAACTTCGTGATGTTCCCAATTCGGATGAAGGGCGAAGATTTCGTAGGCCGGATGATGGAGCAGGGTGTGATTATCCGTCAGTGGAAATTCGACGGTCAATATTGGTGCCGCGTTAGTCTGGGCACAATGCCACAAATGCAGGTATTTGCCGATGGCTTGAAAGTTATTTCGTGAAAAGCTTTAATGTAACTGCAAAAGCCACAAAGCGGTAGAGTAATGATGCATAGCAAACTAGACCCTACATCGTTATTCTACCGCTTCGCAGCTTGTCATCAATTTGAGTAGCAAAGCAAAAATTTCAACCACAGAGGCACAAAGAACACAGAGCGGGTCGCCGGCGCGGTTTGTGCTCTCTGTGCCTCTGTGGTTGAAAAAAATTTAAATCTGCTCAATTACTTAACCTACAAATTAATACTCGTATTTAATTCCCATTTTCTTCGCCATATCAGCGAACATTTGTGGGTCGAAATCATCATCGCCGGGAGCACTTAATTGAGGTTCTTCTTCCAGATCAGGTGCTGGATAGCCTTTCATACCGCCCTCAACCACATAACATTCCTGACCATCGTCGGGGTGCGGCCCATTCCAGATCAGACCTGCCTGTTTGTAATCGTTTTGGCTGAACGTATACAATTCCAGGTGC
>JANXVQ010000333.1 GCA_025351545.1 Spirosoma sp. | reverse complement strand
ATGAAGACCAGCGAGGTTGACGGCCAGTTGCAAAATAAATACAAAATCCATACGACCGGGATTGACTGGGAAAACATTCATGGCGTCCGGGTAACGCCCCATATTTATCATACGCCAAAAGATCTCGACCGGCTGGTGGCGGCAATCACGGCGATATCAGAGAAACAGGCCGTAGCCAGCAAGAAGTAGAGACGCAACCGCACCGGCGGCCCGGCCTTTGCGTCTCATAGGCGCCAGCAATTACCACGATTTTGATTAGAAAATTCTCTATTTATCCTTGTTGTCTGACAGGCATTTGCATGTAGCTTACCGGCCTGTTTTAATGCATCAACCATATGGATCAAGTTAACTGGGGTATTATCGGTTGCGGAGACGTGACCGAACTGAAAAGTGGTCAGACTTTCAATAAAGTGCCTAATTCGAGTTTGGTGGCAGTAATGCGGAGGGATGCCGAAAAGGCCGCCGATTATGCAAAAAGACATAATGTGCCTACCTGGTACGACGATGCCGACGCTTTGATCAACGATCCTACTGTTAATGCAGTGTATGTCGCCACGCCCCCAGGTAGTCACGCCGATTATGCGATTCGGGCCATGCGGGCCGGTAAGCCGGTATACGTGGAAAAACCGATGGCCCTGAATGCGGCCGAATGTGACGCCATGAATCAGGTTAGCCGGGAAACTGGCGTACCTCTTTTTGTGGCGTTTTACCGTCGGGCGCTTCCGTATTTCCTGAAGATAAAAGAACTAATTGATCAGAATGTAATTGGCGACATTCGATATGTTCGGGTTCAGTTGAACTGGCAACCTTATGCCGAAGAAGTGGGCGAAAATCCGAAGCCAAGATGGCGGGTTTCGCCTGAGATTTCGGGAGGTGGACATTTCCACGATCTGGCTTCTCACCAGTTTGATTTTCTGGAATATGCCCTTGGGCCAATTAAAACGGCTACTGGAATTGCCCGGAATCAGGCTGGTTTATACAACGCCGATGATATTGTGGTGGCCAATTTTGATTTCGAATCGGGTGTGTTGGGCGCTGGAACCTGGTGCTATACCGTGAACAAAGAACAGCGTATCGACGAAACGCAACTCATCGGCTCCAAAGGGAAAATTACATTCTCATTCTTTGAAAAATTCCTCATCAAAGTGGAAACTGAAACAGGTTCCGTCGACTATACCGTTCCATTTCCAGAACATGTGCAACAGCCACTAATTGAACAGATCGTGAACGACTTGCGGGGAGAAGGGAAAAGTCCGAGTACGGGCGAAACAGGCGCGCGTGCCAGTAAAATAATTGACTGGATTACAGCGCATTAGTAGAGACGCATACTTGCGTCTCTTGCGTCTCACTACTTGCGTCTCACTACTTGCGTCTCACTCACGGCCGGATGGTTTTTCTTTGCATCAATTAAAACCATCCGGCCGTGAGACGCAAGTATGCGAATGAGACGCAAGTATGCGTCTCTACATGAATACCCGTCGTTTGGATGCCAAATAGCAACTGCCTATGGCTCCCAGCCAACCGAGTGCCAGCCACGCACCAACCGGCAGGCCGAACATAATGGCCAGTAATCCCCCGATGAAACTTGCGAATACGCCCGATAACCAGCGTTCGGGCAGGATGTCAAAACCGTAAGCGAGACTGTGCAGGAGCATTAGCCCACCCCAACCGGTCAGCCAGAGCCAGACAATGTAATTAAGCGGGATTTCAGTGGGGCAATTGCGTAAAAGAATCAGCAGCTCAGGTAACCAGAGCAGGCCGTAGGTAAGCGCGTATCGACCAAACCGCTGCAACCACGACAGCGGCAAATTTTGTAGGAAAAGTAGATACTGCCGTTCGAACGCGCTTATTTGTCCACTTACTTGTGAATGCCCAAGAATGGCTAACAGAAGGCCAATGAGTAATAAACGCTGGTCATAGTCGTCGGTAGGGTAGAGTCGGCAAACGCCCGCCAGTAACAGACCGGAAAATGCTTTTGTCAGCACGAGCGACAGTGGTTCGTGCCGAAGCCAATACGTTGGAAAGAAAAGTTCGTAGGGTATTTTAAACGTAAAGTTTGGTAAGCGGATCGTGTTCGGGCTGGGATGGCGTAAGCGATAATCGTTCATCCCGGCA
>JANXVQ010000293.1 GCA_025351545.1 Spirosoma sp. | reverse complement strand
ACACCTTTGCCCCGGCTCAGACTCGATTCGATAAGCAGAATTTCACCGCCGACTTGTGTCCAGGCTAAACCTGTTACAATACCGGCAATATCGTCGTCGGCATAGAGTTCTTTGTCGAAAATTTCAGCCCCCAGCATTTTAGGGATATCGGCAACTTTAACCGTATGGTTATACTCCTCTTCCATAACAATGGATTTGGCGACCTTCCGAATTAATGCACCAATTTTCTGCTCCAGATTCCGGACACCCGATTCGCGGGTATATCCTTCAATAATGCGTAGAATGGCTTTATCGTCAAACTGCAAATCTTTGGTTTTTAAGCCGTGATCTTTGCGTTGTTTTGGGATCAGGTATTTTTTAGCAATCTGGACTTTCTCTTCAACGGTATAACCCGCAATGTCAATAATCTCCATCCGGTCGCGTAGGGCGGGGTGGATCGTATCGAGGGTGTTGGCCGTTGCAATGAACAATACCCGCGAGAGGTCAAACTCAGTTTCGAGGTAGTTATCCATGAACGTCGAGTTCTGCTCAGGGTCCAGTACTTCGAGCAAAGCCGACGATGGGTCGCCCCGATAATCAGAGCTAACTTTATCAATTTCGTCCAGAATAAATACCGGATTGGCCGTGCCGCACTTACGAATATTCTGAATGACTTTGCCCGGCATGGCACCGATATACGTTTTGCGGTGACCACGAATTTCGGCTTCGTCATGGACACCGCCCAAAGACATACGGCTGTATTTTCGTCCCAATGCCTTTGCCACCGATTTGCCCAGCGAGGTTTTCCCTACGCCCGGCGGTCCATACAAACACAAAATCGGGGCTTTCATGTCGTTTTTAAGTTTCAGAACAGCGAGGTATTCAATAATCCGCTCCTTCACTTTTTCCAGACCGAAGTGGTCAGCATCCAGAATTTTTTGTGCTCGTTTCAGGTCAAAATTGTCCTTTGTATATTCGTTCCAGGGCAGATCGACCATTAACTCAACGTAATTCATGGTTACCGGATATTCCGGCGCCATTGGGTTGATGCGCTGCAACTTAGTAATCTCTTTGTCGAAATGCGACCGTACATCGGCTGGCCATTTTTTACGGTCTGCCTTAATGCGTAACTCATCAATTTCGCGATCAGGGTTTTCTATGCCCAACTCATCCTGCAAGACCTTCATTTGCTGACGCAGATAATAATCGCGTTGCTGCTGATCGAGGTCTGATGATGCTTTGGACTGAATTTCGCGTTTTAGTTCCAGCAACTGCAACTCCCGGAGCATGAATTCGAGCAGCAAATTAGCCTGCTGATTTCCTTCAAGCGTTTCCAACAGGCGTTGTTTGTCCGCTACATCAGCATTAACATTTGAGGACAAAAAGTGCAGCAGGAATGTTGGACTTTCTATATTGTCGAGGGCAATGCGTGCCTCCTGCGGAATTTCCGGGTTAAGCCGCAACATCTTATACGCTGCGTCTTTCAGGGATTGGAGGAGGGCTTTGCCTTCCTTTTTATTTACGTTCTGGAAAGAGTCATCAATTTGGCGTACCTGCGCCGTCATGAAGGGTTCTTCCTGCGTAATCTTCTGAATTTCAAAGCGTTTCTTTCCCTGAATGATAATTGTAATGTTACCATCGGGCAATGTAATCATCTTTATAATGTAGGCTACCGTACCGAATCGGTAGAGATCGTCGGCTGTAGGTTCGTCTTTTTGCTGATTTAGTTGTGCGGCTACACCAATAATCCGGTTGCCTTTATATGCTTTTTTAACTAATCGGATTGACTTCGATCGCCCAACCGTTACGGGTATAACCATACCCGGAAACAACACTGTATTGCGAACGGGTAGAATCGGGAGATTGTCTGGTAATTCGTAATCATCATCTAACCCCTCTGGCGACCCAAGTGGAACAATTTCTAAATTGTCCGAATCGAAATCAGTCATCAACAAACGGGTAGTTAAATCTTGGTCTGAATGCATAAGTACACTGCCAGTGTGGCAGCATTGAATATTTGATGCCTGAAATAAAGGAAAGGCAAGGAATACGAGGTTGTTGCAAGGCCCGTGCCAATAATTAATAGTATGACGAAGTGGCGGGCCAATCGTTACAATTACAAAATTAACTAATTAGAGGGCTTCGTGACTCAAAAATTTATTAATTGAACGAAATGTCCTGAATAGGCTGGTTTTTACGGAAAACAAACGTTTTTTTCTGTCCTTGATATTGAACATTGACCATATTAACCTGATCATCGAACAGCTCCATCAATGCATTTTGTTTTAGTAAGCCGCCCCGAAATGCCTCTGTATAAGGCATTTCCAGGTAAATCCAATGGGCATCGGTCTCAACTTCGTAGCCTACATATTTTATAGGTTTAACCTGCTTCTGCGAATTTGTATAACCAAGGTGCGATTGAATGTATTTTTCAATCAACAGATCATTCTTACCCGTTGCGCTTAGATTTACTCTGCTTTTGGAGGCTTCTGCAAGGGCTTTCTCAAAATCATCCGTAAATATACGGACACTGATTTCAAACGTCCGCTCTTTTGGATCGTACTGCATCTGTGTTACACTAGCGTGGAAATCGTGCGCGGGCCGACTCGCCGACAATGCACCAATTATACTAATTAAAAGACCCGCCCGAATCAGGGAATTAAGCATAAACGCACAACAATAAGAGGGTTCGCAGAGAAAAAGAGGAACTCGTCCTTAGTTCTGCGAACCCTCTTATTGTTCTACCGTAAAAAAAACAATCTTAGAAAACAGCTTTGAAAACGTCGTTAAAAATAGCAAAAGCCATCAAGCCCAGTAGAAGAACCATACCTACTTTTTGTGCCCCTTCCAGGAATTTGTCGGAAGGTTTGCGGCCCGAAATGATTTCGTAGCTCAAAATGGTAGCATGTCCACCATCGAGCGCTGGAATTGGCAGGGCGTTCATGAAGGCAAGGGCCATTGACAGTAAGCCCGTAACGGTCCAGAAACGATCCCAAACCCAGACACCTCCGAAGAGATTCTGCGCAATACCGATGGGGCCACTCAATGCTTTAGAAGCTGACACTTCGCCCCGGAAAATCTTGCCAAACCCTTTAATATTATCAAACACAACCTGAAATGCTTTTTTTGTGCCGACGCCCAGCGCTTCACCAAATGTGTATTCCTGTTTGGTTAATGGCAACAGAAACTCAGGATAGAAACCAATAGTACCATCGGCAGTAGTCGTCATTGTGAGCGTAACCGGCTGCCCATTCCGGCTGATACCAAGTGTAAGAGGTTTGCTTTTGAGTGGTTTTACTGCCTCAGTAAATTGATGGTAGAATTGAATTGCTTTGCCATTGATGCTGGTAATTACGTCACCAGCTTTCAAACCTGCCTTTCCGGCCGGTTGGCCCGGTACTAATTCGGCAACTTTAAATGGTTCGATAGGTTCGATAAATTGGCCAGCAGCTTTTTTGTCGGCCAGTTTATTGACAAAATCATTAGGAATGAAAATGTCTTCCAGCTTACCGTTTCGCTCAATTGTATAAGAGCTATTATCGCCCAGAAATACGTCGGAACCGCGAATTTCGTTGAAATCTGTGATTGCTTTTCCGTTCACTTTTACGATTTTATCGCCTGTCTGCAAGCCAATACCCTTAGCCAGATCATAGGCAACAATACCATATTTAGCATCTTTAGCGGCCAGATATGTATTGCCATTTTTGTAGGCTATAATCACGAAGATCAATATGCCGACAATCACGTTAACGAAAATACCACCCAGCATGACAATAAGCCGCTGCCAGGCTGGTTTCGCCCGGAATTCGTATGGTTGGGGTTCGGTATTGGTGTGAGCGGTGTCGAGTGATTCGTCAATCATTCCCGAAATTTTTACGAAGCCGCCAAGTGGAATTGCTCCAATACCGTATTCTGTTTCACCCCGTTTAATACTCCATACTTTAGGGGGAAAGCCAATGAAATACTGCTCTACCCGCATGCCAAATGCTTTGGCGGCCAGTAGGTGCCCTAACTCGTGTAAACCAACTAAAATGGACAAACCCAAAATGAGCTGTCCCGCCATAATTAAAATTTCCATGTATTCAGAACCGCTACGGCGGACCGTTGTGTTAATATTGATTTGAGAATTATACGATTGTCATTTATTTCGGTTTTTGAAGGCGCGAAATAAAATAATGCCAAGCCCGATACCTACAATAAACCAAATCCAATAGGTCACGTGAGTTGAAAACGTTGAGTGTAGCTGATATTATACAAACAGCTAAACCAAAGTTTTAATTCTCTCCGTAGCCAGTCGGCGGGTTTCTTCATCGGTGTTAACGTAGTCGTCATAATTTGGGCTTTGAACAAATGTAGCTTTAGCTAAACACAGTTCAATAATCTCCGAAATTTCCAGAAAGCCGATATGGTCATGCAGAAAGGCATCTACCGCTACTTCATTAGCCGCGTTAATAATACAGGGAGCATTGCCACCCTTCTTGAGTGCATCGAAGGCGAGTTGAAGATTGCGAAACGTTTTCAGGTCTGGCTGCTCAAACGTCAGCGTGGGGTAATCCATAAAGTTAAAGCGTGGAAAATTGGACTTGAGCCGGTTTGGATAGCCAAGCGCGAACTGAATTGGCAGACGCATGTCGGGCAGGCCCATTTGTGCTTTAAGGCTTCCGTCCTCAAACTGCACCAGCGAATGAACAATACTCTGCGGATGAACTATCACATCAATCTGCTCGGCTGTGAGGCCAAATAACCATTTTGCTTCGATAACTTCCAGCCCTTTGTTCATCAGGGTGGCAGAGTCGATTGTGATTTTTGCACCCATCGTCCAGTTCGGGTGTTTAAGCGCCTGCGCCTTCGTAACGGTTGCCAAAAACTCGTGAGATTTGCCCCGAAA
>JANXVQ010000291.1 GCA_025351545.1 Spirosoma sp. | reverse complement strand
CCTAAACTAACACCCAGCCCTACCAACAGCCAGCATCCCAGCATCAGCCACTCGTTCGAAACAAACAGGAGCCTACTAACGGCAGGAATAAGGTGGCTAAGGACGGAACTGTGAACAAAGTAGGGGTTCACCATTGAGGGTACTTTCAGATTCAGAATTAATAACGTACGGTACGTTCTCTTATCAAACGGCCAAAATCGGCTCAATCGTCTAAGAGGATGATAGATTTTTTATGCGGCTGGTTTGTTTCGTTTCAGCATAAACGGATAACAAAAGTAAGAATTAAGCGAATGGCATACGAACAACTTACGTGACGTTGCTGAATTTTTCGACGCAGCAACATACTCAGTCGTTCCTTATCCCCTCTACAATTACCAAGCCAGATTCTTGGGGGATTTCCTGAAGAAAAGATTTCAACCTGATTACTATGTAGCCGAAACGACTTTTGCACGCACTGGTGCCGAACGACTTACGGCCTGAATGAGCGAATAGCTGGTGACCATACCGAAGCCAACCATGAGCATAACGTGAAGAAAAAACATACGAAAGTCATGAATATGAATGGCCAGGGCAAGACCTCCCAAAAAATATAAAGTCAACAGTCCTTCCGCAACGGTTAGCCAACTTATCCGACGATTTATGTATTTATTGGCCGCCCAACTATCGGCCGCTGTCCTGACATTAAATTTTGGTGTCCGGACAAAAGGAGTTTTTCGCCCCATATACCCTTCAATCACAGCAATTGTATTATGCAGTGACAAACCCATCATAAGCGATGAATACATCGGAAAATACCAGGCCAGTCTAGCTCTGTTGGCGCCCTTTAAAAACCAGACAGGAATACCATAGAAGGTGATTAAAATTAGCAGGTTGAACTGAAACAGATTAATAACCACAAATACCCACTCCCATTCGGGATGCTGACTGCGAATGTAAATCAGGGGCACGCTCATAACGCCAAGAATCAGGACCAGAATAAACGTTGCACTGCTGAAAAGATGAAAAAACGCGTGAAGTTTCATGGTGAGTGATACGTCTGGTGCTTTGAGCACATTGACGAATAATTTGCGGGCACACTCATCGGCTCCCTTCATCCAACGATATTGCTGCGACTTGAGCGCGTTCATTGCCACGGGTAATTCGGCGGGCGAGCCAATATCTTCACGATACACGAATTTCCAGCCCCGCAACTGGGCCCGGTAACTCAAGTCCAGATCTTCTGTCAACGTATCACTTTGCCAACCACCGGCGTCGATAATGGCCGACTTACGCCAAACGCCACCCGTGCCGTTAAAATTTGCCAGCAGTCCGGCGGCATATCGTCCGCTTTGCTCAATAGTGAAGTGAGCGTTTAACCCAAATGCCTGCAATTGAGTAATGAGTGAAAAATCTTCATTAAGATGTTCCCAGCGGGTTTGCACAATAGCCACCTTCGAATCAGTAAAGTGCGGCACTGTTTTAAGCAGAAACTCAGAATCGGGCACAAAATCGGCATCGAAAATAGCCATCAACTCCCCTTTCGCAATGGCCAATCCATAACCCAATGCCCCAGCCTTAAAGCCATTTCGCTCGGGTCGGCGGATGTGTTCAATGTCAAAGCCCTGCCGTTTATACTCCGCTACCTTTCGGGCAATAATGGCGACGGTTTCGTCTGTCGAGTCGTCCAGAAGCTGAATATCGAGTTTATCTTTTGGATACTGTATCCGGACAACGGCGTCAATCAGTCGCTCAACTACATATAATTCGTTATAAACAGGTAGTTGAATCGTTACCCGAGGAAGTTTGTCCGACGAAATCCCGGCAATTGATTTGGCAAGCTCCCGGCGTTTCTTTTCTGAGCGCAAATAGATGATTATCAAGCTTAATTGCCCACAGTTATATACGAACAACAGTAATAATGCCATTGCGTATAGTGTCAGGACCAGAATTTCCATATTAATGTAGACGAGACTTTTCTAACGTATGCTTCTTACTTTAATAACTTAGATTAAGTAAATGAGTAACTCTTGAGGGCATAAAAAGTTAGTAAGTAAGTAGCCTTCTGAGGGAACGTAACAGGATAAGGTGACTACCTTCTTTACCGTCAATTCGGCGTACACAACTCTGATTCAATCAAAATATCCTATACTTGAGCATGGAAATTTCGTTTATCGGTGCGGGCAACCTCGCCTGGCACCTCGCTCCGGCTTTCGAAAACGCGGGGCATCACATCAACGAGGTGTATAGTCGCCAGCTTCAACACAGCCGCCAGTTGGTTAGTAACCTGTATGATGCCCGTACGCATTCGGAGTTGAATTTTGCGGATAGCCCATCAAGATTCTTCATTTTGACTATTCCCGACGACGCACTCGAAAGCGTTTGCTCTCAGTTGGTACTACCCGAAAATGCCGTAGTTGTGCACACCTCGGGCGCGCGATCGCTCCGATCTCTGGAACAGTGGATGGCCATTTACAGCGACGTACCAGTTCAGACGGGGGTTTTCTATCCGCTTCAGACATTCACAAAAGGGCAAACCTTCATGATTTTCGATGAGATTCCGATTTGCATCGAAGCCGACGATAGTGTTATTGAAGATACGTTGGTGCAGTTGGGACAGGACATTAGCGATATTGTCTATCTTATCACTTCTGACGAACGCCGAATTCTGCATGTGGCGGCCGTTTTCGCCTGTAATTTCACCAATCACTTACTAACGCTCGCTCACGACCTGACTACTCAATATGGCTTGGACTTTGATCTGCTACGACCCCTTATTGCCGAAACTTTCCGAAAAGGCCTGGCAGCAGCCAATCCAGCCGACGTTCAGACGGGTCCGGCCCGCCGGGGCGACTTGACAACGATTGAAACCCATTTGTCATATCTGAACGATCAGCCCAAATTATCAGAGATTTATCAGCTTATGACTGAAAGTATCCAACGAAAATATATTCGTTAATTAATGACAGATAATTGATCAAAATAAGTAACTAAAGTGCCATATCAACGAGATTATATTAACCGAAATGCCATATGTAATTAATATATATTCATAGTCTTATTAGTTTTTATATAAATTATCAATTTATTTAGATAAATTGCATTACGCAGTAACATAACTCTAGTAAGCAGATTCCCTAAATAAATCAAAAGACAATTTATAGAGTTACTATCGGCGGTAAGTAGCATGGCTGTTTACGAGACGTATTGATATGGGTAAAATGAAACAGGTATATAGAAAACCTACTTCTCAGGAAATTATCAGGCAGGCAGACCATTTGAGTTTGTATGACCGATATGGGTCGATGGCATATGGCATTATTTTACAAATTATTCCGGAACCTGAGTTAGCCCAGTCTGTTTTAATTGATTTATTCAGCTCGCTCCAAATAAGATCATACGCTGAGATGTCGGCTCATACCACCGGCAACATCATTCGGTTAGCCAGAAGTAAAGCGATTGCAGCCAGACCAGTTCCTGTAACTCAGTCAATACCCATTTCTAATACGAACGATAATACGGAAAAACTCGTTTTTGACTTATCGTTCTGCCAGGGTTATTCATTAGAAGCAATTGCCAAAAAATTGCAATTGTCGCATACTAACGTATTAAAGTCTATTTACACGTATTTTAAGCACCTCCGTTCGCCTTAACCGTATCGACCTTGAAGACCTATCATTATTTAAAAAACGGTATTCTGGAAGCATATCTGTTAGGCTTGACTACTGAAAAAGAAAAAGAAGAAGTAGAAAAGCTTCTCACTACAGATGCCGACGTGTTGGCCGAGTTAAATGAACTCGAAACAAGTATGGAAGAATATTTCCTGCGCAATGCAGTGCCTCCTCCACCAAGTGTAAGAGAAGCGATTGAGTTGCGTATTAATGAAACAGAAATTAAGAAATGGGACGACGTACCTTATTCGCATTCCAACCCAAAATCGGCCGAATCTAACTCGTCAGAACCATCCTACATAAACGTTGAGTTTGCCAATACGCATATTCGGGTTCATAAGAACTGGCGTGCGGCTTTCATCGCCATATTTATACTCTCTAAAGTATTCTTGATTTTTGGCCTTTACTACTATTTCAAATCAAGTAGTCAGGAACAGGAAATTATTCGTCTTAAAGCCGCAGTTCAACAAACGGCTCCACTTCCGCGCAGTCTAACGCCATAATGAAATTAATTGGCTAGCTTTTACCAGTAAAATTTGCCACTTTACTGCCAATTAATTCTCAATGAAACACTTTATACTCAATCTGGTCTGTTGCTTGTTTCTTGGCTCATCCGCTTTTTCGCAGTGGCAACTCCAAGCTGTTGGCACCGATGCCAGTTTTCGGGCGGTTAGCGTTGCCGGGCCTGACGTCGCCTGGGCCGGTGGCACCAAAGGCACTTTTATTCGCACAATTGATGGCGGGCAAACCTGGCAAACAGGCACCGTTCCCGATGCACAATCCTGCGACTTTCGGGACGTTCAGGCTATCGACGCTCAAACAGCCTATCTTATGAGTGCCGGACCCGCCGAGAAAGGACAGGCTCGAATTTATAAAACCATCAATGGCGGCCAAAATTGGACACTCCTTTATCAGACCCAACAGAAAGGGGTGTTTTTTAACGGTATGGATTTCTGGGACAAGGAGCACGGCATTGTTTTCAGTGATCCCATTGACAGTAAGTGGTTTATTCTCACAACCGGCGATGGTGGCAAAACGTGGCAGCCTGTACCATCGGCCGCTCTGCCACTTATGCTACCGAATGAAGCGGCCTTTGCCGCCAGCGGAACCAGCCTCGTTGTGCAGGGAAAACATAATGTCTGGATTGCATCGGGTGGTGGCCCGTTTGGTCGGATTTTTCGGTCAAATGATCGAGGGAAAACATGGGCCGTTAGTAACACGCCGTTGCCGGGTGGCGAAGCTACGGGGCTATTTGGCACCCGCTT
>JANXVQ010000768.1 GCA_025351545.1 Spirosoma sp. | reverse complement strand
TATTGGGTTATGGCCGCCTACTATCTTATTGGTATTGGTTTATGTCAATTTAAAGATCAAACGGTAAGATGGAAAATCTAGATGTATACATATATACTTTCGTTGTAGTGGTTTTTTTTATGTCATTTGGCATTAGCACATTTGCTGAGTTTAAAAGGATGGATACCACTCAGTACACTGGTCAGGAGAGGAGCAATGATAGAAAAGTTTTTAATAACTTTCTTGCGAAACTCTTTGGATAAAAAGTGAAATTTATTGCGCGAGAACTTAGGGAATAACTAGTATTTGAAAAGAGTAATTATTGGTTATTTTCTGAGTTTTCCCAAGTAAGTCATATAGGTAATGTACACAGTAATTTGTGGTTGAATCTCACTTTTGTTCGTCACGTTCTTAATATTTTATAGATTTGTTTCACTCATCGGAGTTCACACATAACGACCGATATTAGTACGTTAGGAGCTTATCCGTTATAATTTAACACACCTTTTTAAGTATAAACTTTGGCAACTGATTCAGGTAATCGCGTTAATATATAGCCGATAACGCGTAATTTTGATGAAATCCATGAGCCCGATCAATAGGAAAATTTTATATCATTAGCCAGCCTGTTACACTTGCCCAAATCGTTCGAACGCCTGCCGTTCCAGCTCTTCCTGATGATCGGGGTGGGCGATGTTGATAAGAGCACGAGCACGCTGACGCAAATTCTGGCCGAAAAGATCGGCAATGCCAAATTCCGTAACAATATAGTGGACATGGGCACGGGTGGTGGTTACGCCCGCGCCTTCTTTCAAAAAAGGTACAATTTTACTCAGTCCTTTGCTGGTTGTAGATGGCAGGGCGATAATCGGTTTGCCCCCTTCTGAAAGTGCTGCCCCACGCACAAAATCCATTTGCCCGCCAACGCCTGAATATTGATAGGTGCCAATCGTGTCGGCGCAGACCTGGCCTGTCAGGTCAATTTCAATTGCGGAGTTGATTGCCGTTACCTTCGGATTACGCCGGATGATGGACGTATCGTTGGTGTAACTGGCCTGTTTCATCGCCACACCGGGATTGTCGTCGATGAAATCATACACGCGCTGGCTGCCCATCACAAAAGCTGATACTATGCGGTAAGGCAATACCGTTTTGTGCTCACCCGTAATAACCCCCCGCTCTACCAAATCAATGACGCCGTCCGAAAACATTTCGGTGTGAATCCCCAGTCCTTTATGGTGAATCAACTCCGCCAGAGTGGCATTTGGAATGCCGCCAATACCAAGTTGAAGCGTAGCCCCATCGTCAACCAGACTGGCAACATATTGCCCAATCGTACGATCTTCCGCACTAATTTCGCCCGGCAGTACTTCATACATAGGCTCATCGACTTCAATAGCCGCATGCAGCATCGAAACCGGAATGAGTCCGTCGCCGTGTGTGCGGGGTACGCGTGGATTGATCTGGGCAATAACGTATTTGGCCGACTGAATGGCGGCCAATGACACATCGATCGATGGACCCAGCGAGCAATAACCATGTGCATCCGGGGGCGACACCTGAATAAGCGCTACGTCGATCGGTAGAATTTTCCGGCTGAATAAAAGTGGAATCTCACTCAGGAAAACCGGCACGTAATCACCAATACCCTGAGCCAGTTGCTTGCGCATATTGGCCCCAATGAAAAACGAATTTGGCCGGAATGATTCACTGTATTTCCTGTCTAAATAGGGTAGTGGTCCTTCTGTATGAATATGGCATACTTCCACGTTTTTTAATTCCGATGCCCGCGCCACCATCGCATTGATGAGCACATGTGGTGTTTGGGCTACGCTGTGAATGAAAACACGATTGCCCGATTGAATGGCCGAAACAGCTTGTTCGGGTGTGGTAAGGGGAAGGATACTGAGCATGATTCAGGATACGAAGCGATTTACTAAAACAACAGAATGCGTAGGAAAGGAGTTTGAAAATTTATTGTTGAACGGACGTTGCCTCGTTGGTCAGCATCTGCTGAAACCATCGTCCCGAGGCTTTTACAATTCGCTGTTGCGTCCGAAAGTCAACATAGACCAAGCCAAAACGGGGCCGATAGCCCTCGGCCCATTCAAAATTGTCGAGGAATGTCCAGGCGAAATAACCCTCAACCCGAACACCTTCCTGTTTAGCCTGTAATACGTTTTGCAGGTAATTCTTGTGATATTCCACTCGGGCTATATCGTTCACCTTACCCTGTTCAACTGTGTCGTAAAAGGCCGCTCCGCTTTCGGTGATGTAGATTTTTTTGACGCCCTCGTATTGGCCGAACTGTTGAATAATTCGATACATACTTTCGGGATACACTTCCCAGCCCATCTCCGTGATTGTCTGGACATTGCGCCGTAGGGGCGACACGTCTTTGGCCCATAAGTAGGGCATAAAATACGACTGCTCAACAACGACCCGGAAGTAATGCTGCAAACCGATAAAATCGAAATCGAAAGCCAGTCGCTCCATGTCGCCGGGTTTAGCTACTTTTTTGGCGATACCGGCCAGAAACGGTAACTCTTTAGTAGGATAGCCTAAGCCCAGCGTTGGTTCAATAAAAAGTCGGTTTAAAAGGGCATCTACGCGTATAGCAGCAACCTGGTCTCGGGGGGTAAACGGGTCAATGGGCGAACAGGAAAACGTGGTGCCAACCTGCGCATCAGGAACGTTCTGCCGAACAATTCGGCCACCCTCCGCCTGCGCCAGTGCCGTGTGGTGAATGGCGGGCAACAGGTTCCCGAAACTCCGTCGGCCGGGCGCGTGCTGACCCGTAAAATACCCTAAAATCGACGAGGCCAGCGGTTCATTCAGAATGATCCAATGCTTGACTTTATGCCCAAATGCTTTTGTGCAAATATCCACGAACTCACCAAACCAGTCTACAATTTTTCGGTTCGGCCAGCCGCCTTTACTCTCAAGCGCCTGCGGTAAGTCCCAGTGATAGAGGGTAATCCAGGGCGTAATGCCCAGCGCCAGGCAGTGGTCGATAAGCTGATCGTAAAATAATAATCCCGCTTCATTTACACGACCACCGTGGCGGGGGCCAGTGCCGTCGGGCAAAACCCGTGACCATGATAGCGAAAATCGAAATGCATTGAAGCCCAATTCCTTATGAAGGCGAAGATCTGACTCGTAGCGGTCATAGAATTCACAGGCCACATCGGCATGTTCGCCGGTTTTAATTTTACCTTTCTGATGGCTAAACGTATCCCAGATGGATGGCCCGCGTCCGTCGCGGTCAACGGCTCCTTCAATCTGGTAAGCCGCCGTGGCCGTTCCCCAGACAAAATCAGGGCCGAAAGCATGACGGTCAATATGGGGAGAATTAACGAGTGGAATTGTCTGGTTTGTCAACGTCTAAAAAGGCTAAAGAGCGCTCAAAAGTACGAGATAGCCCCCAAAAGCAATTCGCCAAACCAATAATTTAACATATCAGTTTGGCGAATCAGTTAATCTATATGAGCCTGTTAGCCACGACGGCCATAGGGTATAGGGTGATTGTTAAAAGGTCTGTTTTGCTGCGATGCAAATAAACGATCCCGTTGCGCCGAGGTCAATACGGCTAACACATCCTGACGTTTTCGAAGCTGAAGCTGACGAAGTCCATCGGGCGTCATACGCGAAGTCGTCATGATGTGATCGTAGTTATT
>JANXVQ010000764.1 GCA_025351545.1 Spirosoma sp. | reverse complement strand
CGAGCATAAATGGTAAGAATTTTCCAAGTAATCAGAGGATTACTTGGAAAATTCTTACCATTTATGCTTGAAACATGAACCCACTGCACAACTGCCGAACTTTATTTCGCGAGCGTTTGAGCCGCATCTTCACTGCACTCTCTTTTAAGTTGAGTTGTTGCCCAATCTGGCTAACGGGTAACCCATCCTGATACTTCAGCTTCAACATCATGGCCTCCTGGGGCGTAATTGTCTTCATTACATGCGAGAGTCGTTGTAAGTAGTACTCCGTCTTCTCTGCTTCATCAGTGGTCGTATACTGATAGTCTATATCGTCAGATAAGTAGATTGTTATCAGTCGTTTCGCAATCTTAAGTTGATCCAGACAGTAGTTGTAGGAAACGGTATACAACCAAGTCGAGAAGGTAGACCTCCCCTGAAAACTATCTAAACAGGAAAATATACGGATAAAGATATCATGCGTAAAGTCCTGGGCCTGCTCTGAATCTTTAGTTATTGAAAAACACTGTTTATATACTTTTTGGACATAACGATTGTATATATTTTCGAAGCAGTCAGTAGAGTTCGAATGGAGATACTGCCGGATCATCTCTTCATCACTCAGATTCAAGTTCATAGTCAGAAGTAGTTATAGGGTATACAGTGGGTCGGTTTTTTGTGTTCTACTACTGCAAACTTGGCATTAAATAACAATTCTGAACGCCACTTTTCGATGAAATGCGTATTTTTCAGGTTTTTTGGTAAAAAAAATAATATTTGGAAATTATTAGTTAATATTTATATTTATTAAAGTACTCAATTGTTACTATATTGCACTATAAAATCACTTATTATCTGTCTTGATCCCGCCCTTATACATCAATGAGAGGAATTGTATTTACGGAATTATTAGAAATGATCGAAGATAAATTTGGCTACGAATTAGTAGACAAGTTACTTCAGGAGAGCGATCTGCCTTCGGGTGGTATTTATACGTCAATTGGTAAATATGACCATGCTGAAATGCTTACGCTAGTCACCAAACTGAGCCAGAAAACCCAAATACCGATGCCTGATTTACTGCGGTCTTACGGCCAGTATATGTTTGTGGCATTCACCAGAAGTTACCGGCATTTTGTCGATCGGGCAGATTCAGCCTTTAGCCTGCTCAGCTCTGTTCAGCATTATATTCATGTGGAGGTTCGAAAACTATATCCGGATGCCGAATTGCCACACTTTATTATTGATCAACCGGCTGAAAATCATCTCCGTATGCATTATATATCGGAGCGAAAACTCGCTGATTTTGCATATGGCCTTATAGAAGGCTGCCTGTTAAATTATGGTGAGAAAGCAACAATAACTAAAACTAATCTGGTTGAAGACGGAAGTCAGGTCTTATTTGACATCGTGAAAAAGTAAGTAATGGAGGACATCGACCTACTTAAAAGGCGGCTGATTCGTGAAAAAACGGCTCGGTTACAGGCAGAAGCTATTTTAGAAACGAAAGCGTTGGCGCTCTATAACGCCAACGAACAGCTTTTGCATTTGAATGAAAATCTGGAACAACAGATTCGTGACAAACTTGCCGAACTCCGTGAGAGTGAACAACGCTACCGCCAACTTATAGAGTCAGTCCAGGATATTATTTATAAGATTTCGCCAGAAGGTTTTTTTACGTTTGTCAGCCCTGTAGTCGAAAAGTTACTGGGCTACACCGAAGAGGAATCTCTGGGTAAGCACTTTACCGATTTTGTTCAGCCAGGATATCGGATGATGCTCATTGAGTTCTATCGAACAATGATGGTTGAGCGGCAGGACAGTACCTATAATGAATTTCCGGTAGTTGCCAAAAATGGTCGTATCGTGTGGATCGGCCAAACCGTCAGGCTAATTGAGAAAAACGGTCAAATACATGAGTTGGTAGCCGTAGCGCGGGATGTGTCGGATCGCAAACTGGCCGAAATTGAATTAGAAACGACCCAAACCCGACTCTCCACACTGATTACCAACCTACAGTCGGGCGTGATGGTTGAAGACGAAAATGGGAGAGTCATTTTAGCGAATCAACTGTTTTGCGATATATTCGAAATTCCACTCACTGCCCATGAGTTAATTGGATACGATTGCACCGAAGCGCGTCAGCAGGTAAAACCATTATTTACCCAGCCCGATGTGTTCATTGAGCGGATGTGTCAGTTACTGGAGCAGCGGCAGGCCCGCGTTGGTGAGGAAATCAGTATGGCCAATGGGCATATTCTGGAACTCGACTATATCCCAATTTTTCTGGACGATCACCAGTACATGGGCCATCTCTGGAAATATACGGATGTTACCAAAAAGTACATGGCGCGTGAGCTTATTCGCCGAAGCGAAGAAAAGTACCGGGGCATCATGAACAACATGGAGCTGGGATTATTTGAAGTCGATACGAATCAAATAATTGTTCGGGCCTATGATCGATGCTGTCAAATGCTTGGGTATACAGAGCAGGAGATGATTGGTAAAAATGCCTCCGACTTATTGGTGCCAGCCGAGTTTGTTGAGGTGGTTGAGCGGCAACAGGAAGAAAGGCGAAAAGGACATGCGGGCTCATACGAGCTACAATTGATTAAGAAAGATGGCAACCGTATCTGGGTGCTGATTAGTGGTGTACCTATCCTCGATGAGCACGGCGTGATTGTTGGCTCGATGGGTATTCATTATGATATGACCGAGCGGAAACAGCTTGAGCAGGAACTGGCCAAGGCCAGACAATTCGCCGAAGAAGCGCAACAGGCTGAAAAACAGTTTTTTGCGAATATGAGCCATGAGATACGAACTCCGCTCAATGCCATTATTGGTATGTCGCACCTGCTGTTTGATACCCAACCCACTAGCCAGCAACGAGAATATATTGATATACTGAAAACATCTGCTGATTTTCTGCATGGTCTCATCTCCGATTTATTGGACATGACAAAAATTGAGGCCGGACGGATTGAGATTCATCCCCGCCCATTCGATCTGGCTGGTTTGCTTCGGAGTACGCAGAAGGTATTCCAGATGAAGCTGCAAAGCCGTCCAATATCGGTAGATGTGATGCTTGATACGCGCATTACCGACGATTTTATCGGCGACGATGTCATGCTGAATCAGATTCTGATGAATTTAGTTGGCAATGCCGAAAAGTTTACGGAGGAAGGCCAGATCCAGATTATGGCTAAAGTTAAGAAAGAAGAAGAGCTGAAGCATTGGATTGAATTTACCGTTTCGGATACCGGAATCGGTATCCCCAACGAAAAACTTGATCTGGTATTCCAGAAATTTAAGCAGGTAAATCCGCAGGGGTACAAGCATAAAGGAACGGGTCTTGGCTTGGCAATAACAAAAGAACTGGTTGAAATTCAGGGTGGTACTATTTTTGTTAGAAGTCAGATTGGTCATGGTAGTACGTTCACCTTTACGTTGCCCTACACCAAATCGCTGATTCCTGCTGAACAGAAGAGTAACAGCGATAAACAACTGGCGCTGGTTGATGAGCTAAAAACATGTTCTGTCCTGATTGTTGAAGACAACCTCATGAACCAAACCTACATTGGGAGCCTGCTTACCAAATGGAATATTCCGTATACTATGGCCTCAGATGGAAAGCAGGCAGTGGAGAAAGCGAAAAGTCAACAGTTCGATATTATTTTGATGGATATTCAGATGCCCATCATGAATGGTTACGAAGCCACCGTTGCCATCCGGAGCACCCATAATCCCAACCAGCACGTACCCATTATTGCGCTTACAGCCTCGGCTATGCTCGACCATAAAAGCGTAGCTATGGAAGCTGGTATGAATGATTTTCTGACCAAGCCGTTTGAACCGACTCAGCTTCTAACCATATTACAACGATTTGCGCCCACTACCTCAACGGATAATGATGGGTGTATTTTGTTCGACAAGTCGTTGGATAGAAGGCGTTTGTCAGAATTGTATGGTACAGATACGGCCTATGCGTCGGAGATGTTTTCTATGTTTCTGACCGATGTTGTACCCGATTTACGCAAAATGTCGGGTTTATGTATGGAACAAAACTGGCCGGGTTTGGCTAGTACAGCGCATAAACTGAAGCCGACATTGGGTATGGTTGGTTTATCGTGGCTTGAGGAGAAAATGAGGCATCTGGAGAAGAATGCACTACAGGGCGCAAATAAGGAAGGTTTGGCCGTGTACTGCCATGATTTTATGGAAGAGATCAATAAAGTACTACCCATTTTGGAAACGGAGTTACAAAAGCTCTCTCAGCTATGAGTCTGACTTGTATAATTGTCGAAGATGAACTAATGTCTCGCAAGTCACTCCAACGACTTTGCTATCAACATGGCTTGTTGGATGTACGCGCTGTATTTAATAATGCTACCAGTGCGCTGGACTATCTGGCTGAACAGGATGTAGACCTGATTTGGCTTGATGTTGAAATGCCTGGCCTGTCGGGTTTCGATTTGTTGGAGCAACTCCCGTCTATGCCCTATGTGATCTTGACAACCGGTAAAATAGAATACGCCTTCGAAGCTTTTCAATATAATGTAACCGATTACCTTAAAAAGCCTATTTATTTGCCTCGATTCAAGATGGCTGTCGAAAAGGTGCTTGATCTGAAAGCACGCGCAAAAGCCAGCCCTTCTGACGAACGCCAGGAAATATATATTAAAACGGATGGGCGCTATATCCGTTTACCATTTGCCACCATTTCCTACATTGAAAATACCGGTGATTATGTGAAAATTTTCACCGCAACCCAGACCTACATTGTTTATGCAACGATGAAATACCTGGAAGAGAAGTTAGGTGTTCAGTTTCTGAGAGTCCATCGTTCATACATCGTTCATCTCGATAAAATTGTCGATATAGAAGAGAATACACTGGTTATCAATAATAAGGTGATACCTATCAGCCGAGCTAATAAGTCAGAACTAATGAATCGTCTCAATTTGTTGTAGAAAGTTTCTGGTTTAGTACCTTCTTCTGGCTACTCTCTAAACAATTAGTCAGCTTTAAGTGTCACTACTATGTTGTTTCAGAGTAATTATCTGTTGTCTATTCGTCAGTTTACTATTATAATTAAGAGAAACTTTACTATTATCATAAAAATATAATTGCAATCTTATAGTTTACTAATATATCAATTATTAAAGTAGTTAATATAGAGGAGAAGTTAGTGGCGGATGTCCAATAAGTACACTAATTTCTTATTTCCTCTTACTTAAAGAAGCAAACTGTGCCCATATCTGCTGATAATTTGAATAAAGAACTCCAGGCCGACGCGTTGCACGCTATTCGTATCATTGAGGTAGTAGTGCTGGACTATCCTGAAGATGGGTATGAATACCATGGGCTAATTCGTGCATATGATAATACGGGGGCTGTAGCATGGGAGCAGATTCTCCAGACAAGACGCAAGCCGGAGTGGCTGGTGAATGGACGGCACCAAGGGTATGGAGAACTGGTTATTATTCTGCAATTCCGGCGAGAAGGCAGCCATCACTGGCAGGAAATTGATCAGATAATCTCCCCTTTAGATATACATTCTGATGGTCAGAGCAGTACAGATATCTATTTGCCGATGCGGGGATGGGAGGAAGCTCCTCATATGCAAATCCGCATCCGACAGTCCAGGGAGCAAGCTGAAGACCGTATTGAAACGCTGCCAATGCATTTAATGACCGAAACTTCAAGCCTGAATACAGCAGGCTGTCCTTTTTTTGCTCCTAAAACGCCACCACCGGTTAAAAAAAATGCTGTAGCTGCATCTGTTATAGCCGAAGAGTTAATAGGCTTGCCCCAGTTGACGGCTCCCGAGCAGGTGCTTGTTAAAGATATCTGGAACAAATTTCTGGCCTATCAGGACAGGCTCCTCGAATTGTTTTTTGAGCGACTGCTGCACGAAGATCCGGAATTGATTGACCTTTTTGGCGACGCCGTGGATTTGGTGCCGATTTATTTTGCGGGACTTTTTGATGTAAGTGTTCGGCAACTGATGCCGCATAGCGAACGAATTCTTCGCGAAAGTCACCGGGGAATTTATCCCGAACCCACAGAGGGTAAAAGAACAGTTGATGAATATGTGGTACTGCTAGCTGACCTGGGCATGCGGCCAAAACACTGGATGACCGCCCGACGGGTCTGGATGTGGGTGCTGTTGCAAGTGCCTCACCTCGAAGAGTATGACTGTGAAAACCTCCGGAAAGGCGTAAGATCGGCTATGTATCGGTTTTTTACAAGGGCCATTCTAACCCCGGCTTTAGATGCTGTCAAACAATATGATGAGGCCCTGAGTCCCGAAATGATTAGTCTGATGCGCCGGACCGGCGACAGGCTGGGAGATAATGCCCGCGTTATCGGCACCGATTTCTACCACATTCTCTTCCGGACTCATCCCGAAATAATACCCTGTTTCGGCCGTACTGATGTCGACAGCCTGACGGAGCATTTGATGCAGACGGTTGCGTTTCTTGTTCGGTCGCTGGAGATCGCTCCCGACATTGTTCAGGAGTTACGCGATCTGAGCCAGATACATACCAATTTCCTGGTGTTGCCAGAAGCTTACCCCAAACTTGTTGAACCTATGCTGACCGTGATGAGGCAGCATATTCCCGATTTTACACCTGAACAGGAGCATGCCTGGGGCATTCTGCTAAAACGCGTTACCAACGTGTTGCGGCAACCCATGATTAATCAACAGCGAATACTGACTCAGGCAAAAGAGTATATCGACTTGATTGGGAACGAGTTAGCCTGGAACACCGTCGATTGTGAGCGCCGATGGGAAGAGATCAAACGGGAAGTTCAGGCAACGGGTAGTTATACGCATACCTACGAAGAACTGGCATATGGTGCTCAGATTGCCTGGCGCAACTCGGCCAAATGCGTCGGGCGGATCTCCTGGCGCAACATGATTGTCCGGGATTTGCGCCACGTTACCGACCCCGACGAAATGTTTCGCGAGTGTGCCGAACACTTGCGCATGGCAACCAACGGCGGCAATGTGCAGATCGTGATGAATGTGTTTCGCCCGAAAAAGCCAATGGAACGTTGGGGGCCGCGCATCTGGAACAGTCAGTACATCCGCTTTGCGGCCTATGAACAGGAAGATGGTACGGTACTGGGCGATAAGGCAAATTTGACGTTAACCCAAACCCTCATTCGACAGGGATGGACGCCCCCGTCTGCTAAAACGGCCTACGACACGTTGCCAATCGTGATCGACGTGCCCGGACAGGCGCCAAAGATGTACCAGTTTAGTCCCGAAGATGTCCTGAAGGTCTCGATAGAGCATCCGTCCTATACGGGGATAAATACGTTGGACCTGAAATGGTGCGCGGTGCCGGTAATCGCCAACTTTCGCATGGATATTGGTGGTGTTCAGTACGGCTGTATTCCGTTCAATGGCTGGTTTATGGAAACCGAAATTGCTCGTAATCTTTGGGAAGACGGGCGTTACGAAAAAGCCGAAGCCATTGCTCAGGCAATAGGTTTGGACACGTCGAGCGAGCAAACGCTCTGGCGGGATCGCGCATTTTTGGAACTGAATGCGGCTGTGCTGCACTCATTTTCTAAAGCTAAAGTAACGTTAGTAGACCATCAGACGGCAGCCCGGCAGTTTCTTACACATGACCTGCGCGAAAAGCGGGCTGGTCGCGAGTGTCCGGCGCAATGGTCGTGGGTGGTGCCGTCGGCAGGGGGAAGCGTAACGCCTGTTTGGCACCACGAAATGCGAGACTTCTTCCTCAGTCCAAGCTATCACTATGCCGCCGACAGATGGGTTGTATTGGACGACGATTTAATGATTGTGGATGAGGAAACGGGCAGTGAATTGTCGGGCGTACTACATAAAACTCACGTGCCCGCCCACCGGCCAGATCGAACCAGTGCCCCGCAGCACCGACCCCAACGGGTTTTGATTCTTTACGGTTCAGAAACGGGCACTGCCGAAAGCTATGCCCGAAAAACAGCCCGCCGTCTCAATCGTAATCATCCACGTGTGATGGCACTCGATGAATACGATATTTCGCAACTGGCTCAGGAAGAGTTGGTACTGGTTGTCACATCAACATTCAGAGATGGGAATTTGCCGGGTAATGCTCAGAAATTTTATGCCCGGATTCAGACACAGCCACAAGGAGCAGCTAAGGGGTTGAACTTTTCGGTGATGGCATTGGGCAGCACCGTTTATGCCCACTTCTGCGCGGCTGGTGTAACGTTAGATCGTGAATTGGCTCGTGTTGGCGGTAACCGTGTTATTACCATGCACAAAGGCGATGAGGTTAAAGGTCAGGCCGATACGTTTCGCCAGTGGCTCGATCTCGTCGCTCGTTTACTGGGCGAAGATCCGACCAGTGCCGACCTGTCTACCACGGTCGCTCGTTTACAGGTCTCATTTTTAGATGCCAGTCAGATACCCGCAACTGCGGAAGAAGATTATAAACAAAAGTTGGCGGGTTGTTACGTTCCGATTGTTGCCAATCGTGAGTTGCTGAAAGAAGTGATTATGGGGAGTGGCTCTACTCGTTTTATTGCGCTGGACATTAGTGGTAGCCAACAGACCTATGAAACCGGCGATCATGTGGCCATTTATCCGCATAATCCTCCCGATTTGGTGCAAGGATTAATCGACCG
>JANXVQ010000762.1 GCA_025351545.1 Spirosoma sp. | reverse complement strand
TATATAGACGTCCAGGGGCCACCTAGCCAGTCCATCCGAATCACAAACCGATCAGACGGAAAATACGTAGCGACACAGGCAAAATACTGCGCATACTGATCGGAAAATAGATTTTGCCCGACCTGATAATTGCCACCTGGGAGCGTTGCGGCCGACTGCGCTTTCGAAAACAAGTAAGGAATCTCGCCCGCACCAATGATGGTTATCTTGGTTTTATTGGTGTTAATTTCATCGAAATTCTTGGTGCAGCCAGTAGCCCAGAACATGGGGACCGATAGACTAGCCGCCACAATAGTCTGCCGCAATAGCGTTTTATAGGAAGTCATATTGACGATAGTTTCGAGTTAAAAAGAAAGTTTCAGATTCAGACCGAGCGTGCGATTTGAGGGTAGTGTACCGTATTCCACGCCTTGAAAGTTACCATTGCTAATGTTCATGTCCGGATCAAACCACATCTTACGTTTACCGATGCCGGGAATATCCAGAATGGAACTACCCCGATAAATCCAGAACAGATTACGAGCTACGAACGATAGCCGTGCCGACTTAATGAAGAAGTTCGACGGCACCGGAAGTCCGTAGCCAATCGACAGTTCACGAACGCGGACGTTGGTTGCATCATAGGCAAAAAATTCGCCCCAGCCGTAACGTTTGCCCGATACCTTCTGCCAGAATTGCTCAGCCGTAATAGCCGTAGCATTGGCTTTGCCTGCACCTATTACCGTTACGCCATCTGCACCGGCAACACCAGCCGTAACACCCGGCAGTATCCAGCCACCGGCCCGATTCTGAGTCGTTACTTCCGGAATACCACTGAAGGCCAGGTTCATTTCGGTGCCCGATACGGCAATGCCGCCAAACCGGCCATCGACCAGTACGCGGAGTGAAAAGCCCTTATACGTGAACGTATTTGTTAAGCCCAGGAGCATCTTTGGGTTGAAATTTCCAATAAGCTCTTGATTTTTCGTAGCAACAGGTAATCCGGTAGAAGCAACCGATGCCTCTGAAACAGCCGTACTAGTTGACTGAGAACCAATCAAATACTGACCAGTAGCAGCATCTTTCTGCCAACGATAGGATACGATATCACCGTATGACCCGCCTTCCTGCACAATGGGTGACGCCGACCGACCAAAGCCGCCTGCCAGAAACGCCGTTTTAATATCGGGCGATAGGCTGATGATTTTGTTCCGGTTCAGGCCCATATTAAGCGCCAGATCCCAGGTGAAACGATCTGTTTTGATAGCCGTTCCATTGATTACGACTTCAAGACCCATGTTACGGATGTCGCCCGCGTTGATGTACTGATTGCTGAATCCCGAAGCGGGTGCCAGGCCTAGTTGCAGCAACTGGTTAATCGAGTTCGTTTTATAGGCTGTAACAGTTGCGCCAAGGCGATTGCTAAGGAAACGAGCTTCGATGCCAACTTCCAGACTTTTCGTAATCTCAGGCTTCAAATTACCAATAGCCTGTGTGCCATCGCGGCTAATAAACCCAGACCCGGCTCCCTGACCGTAGGAGTAATTTGTCTGTAACAAATACGGGGAAGCTCCGTTACCCACCTGTGCAAATGATCCATTGATCTTCAGGAACGACAGTGGCCCTGAGAGTTTCAATAAATCCGATAACACCACTGAAGCACCTACCGATGGATACAGGAACGAATACGGTTTTGGTAAGGTAGATGACCAGTCGTTACGCAAACTGGCGTTCACAAAAATAGCGTCCCGCCAGGCCAGCGATGCCTGACCAAACAGAGATTGTGTCTGAACACGCGAAAAATCATCGGCTAGCGTCTGGTTGGTACCAAAATTCAAATTGAACTTGTTTGGCACATTTAGCCCATTTGCCGTAGCATTGGTCGATTGGTAGCGTGTATCCTGAATAATGGCCCCGCCCTGATAATCGATGGTGAAGTCGCGGCTAAGTTTATTTTTCCCTTCTATTAACAGGTCATACCAGCTTTGGGTATTGACGATATTATTCCGGGAGAATTTACCACCCGCCTGATTGGCCCACAAAATTGTTCCCTGCGAATAGCTTTCTTCGTTTTTATCGAAGTATTTATCGAGGTTAGCCCGGCCCTGAATACTCAGGAAGGGCGTCAGTTGATACTTCGCCAGAACGAACCCAATTACACGGTCTCGATATTGATTAAGGGCCGTCTGGTTGGTCATCCAGTAAGGATTCTGATAAATAGACGACAGCGTGGACGGCCAGGCGGTTGGTGTTGACAGACCGAACGAATTGGGCGCTGCATAATTTTGAGCCGTACTCAAACCAACGTTCCGTGGAATCTGGTAAAGGTCAATCACCGGCGCGTTTTCTTCGCCCGTTCGGGGCTTATTGACAACCGACTGATTAATGTACGTTATTTTTGCATCAGTCGATAACTTCGAACTGATCTGGTTCGACAACCGTAAGTTGATGGTGTGGCGAGTTAGATCATTACCCGGTATCGTTCCCTGTAGCGAATTGTTCGTATAGGACAAATAAGTCTGCGACCGATCTGACCCACCCGTTATGCCGATAGAGTTATTAAAACTCACGGCTGTGCGGAAGAAATCACGAATGTTGTTAGGCTGAGCCGAATACGTATCCGATTGGCCAAGATAGTTTGTATAGGCCTGACCCGTCATGGCCGCCCCCCAGCTAGCACCAACCGCAGGGTCCAGCTTTCCACCAATGCCCTGCCCGTACTGATTCTGCACGGATGGCAACGCAAATGCTTTATCGACCGAAACACCGGAGTTCACATCAACAGAAACCCGACCTGCTTTTCCGCGTTTCGTCGTAATGAGAATTACGCCGTTGGCCGCCTGACTACCATATTGTGCGGCAGCCGATGCTCCGCGCAGTACCGTTACATTTTCAATATCGTCGGGATTGATGTTCGATGCACCATCCGAGTTGGCCACGCTACCGAAATCGCTGGTGGCCTGCCCAAACGTGCTGTTGTTGATCGGAACACCATCGACAACCATCAGGGCATTGTTCGTACCCTGAATAGATCGGTTTCCGCGCAGTACAATACGCGATCCTGTACCCGGCCCACCCGAACCCTGGGTAATGTAGGCTCCGGCAATTTTGCCTTGCAACGTATTCAGCACGTTACCATCCCGTACTTCATTAATCTGGGCAGGCTTGATTGTCTGGGTGGCATAGCTCAGCGCCTTTGCTTCCCGCTTAATGCCTAATGCAGTTACTACAACTTCGCCCAGCAAACGATCATCGGACACTAATACTACAGTAACCTGAGTTTGTCCCGGTGATAGTGATACATCTTTCGCTACATTCCCTACCGAAGAAATTGTCAGTACAGTATTTTCGGTGGGTACTGTCAGTCGAAATTCGCCGACAGCATCAGTCGTAGTACCCCGTGTGGTGCCCTTAATGACCACGTTCCCTCCGGATATGGCCTGTCCCTGATCATCTCGCAGGATACCCGTTATTTGTCGGTTCTGCGCCCAGAGTGATCCAGCCGCAGTGATTACCAGCAAAATACAAAAAAATACATGTTTAAGCATAGTTATAAGTGAGGTTTAAGTAGACAAGAAAAATAGAAAATACCTATTAAATAGCAAATTGCAGAATTTAACATAACAATCGACCAATTAATCAAAAAATTTATAAACTATCTTTCAGGTATATTCTTTATCATATAAATAGTTTATAAAAAGTAACTTTAAGGGTTATTTATCGACACTTTATCCAACATATCAATCAACCACAACCCCGTATCGATTAAGCGTAAGAACCGGAGTGAGCCATCAATGCCTTACTTTATAACAAGCCGGTTAGATTAGCTGGCGGAAACTCTTTAGAAAGTGGATAGTCAGGCTACTAATCTATCCAATTAGCTATTCCGGCTGAACTTTATTCCCCTACTCGATTCTGGTCTATGAATAAAAAGTTGGTGCTCTGTTTCTTTCTGATTTGTATCGAAAGTTTGATTGCTGTTGCTCAAACGCCCGTTGAGTATGTATGGTGGAATCCGGCACAAACCGATTTTCCCGTTATTGAAGGCCAGGCCTGGACTGGTAAAGATATACAAAATCCATACGACCGTTTACCCGCCATAGCCGAAAAAAGTGTTCGCAAAGAAGTCTGGAATTTGTCGCACAATTCGGCTGGGCTGATGATTCGGTTTAGGGCCAGCACCGACCAGATTGTGGTACGCTATAAAGTAGGTGGTAAGCAGGCGCTGCCGCATATGCCTGCTACGGGCGTCAGTGGCATTGATTTATATGCAGGTAACAGTGATGGCGACTGGCTGTGGTGCGCCGGAAAATATACTTTCGGCGATACAATCCAGTATCGCTTTGCCAATCAGGAACCCAACGATACGTACCATCAGAAAGGACGCGAATTTCGCTTGTTTCTACCATTATACAACTCCGTTCAGTGGCTCGAAATTGGTGTTCCCAAAGGTGTTACCCTTACTCCGCTGCCAGTTCGGATGGATAAGCCGATTGTGGTATATGGCACCTCTATTGCGCAGGGAGCCTGTGCGTCCAGACCGGGTATGGCATGGACTTCTATTTTAAGACGAAAACTGGATCGCCCCCTCATTAACCTTGGCTTTTCGGGGAATGGCCGACTCGAAAAAGAGGTAGTCGATTTTGTATCGCAAATTGATGCAAAACTTTATGTGCTGGATTGCCTGCCTAACCTGATTGCAACAGTTGGCATAAAACCCGACGAAATCAAAACCCGAATTCTTGAATCAGTAAAAACACTTCGGCAAAAGCGCCCAGCGACCCCGATCTTATTGGTTGAACATGCGGGCTATACCGATGGCGGCATTAATCCTACCCGGCAGCAATTGTATAACGAAGTCAATATATTGTTACGGCAGGCATTTGCCCAGTTGAAAGGAGAAGGTATCAACGGACTTTATCTGCTGCCGAAATCTCAAATCAACCTGGACCCGGATGCTATGGTGGATGGTACGCACCCGACTGATTTAGGGATGCAGCAATACGCCGATGCCTATGAACGGGCTATTCGTCCTATTTTGAACGAGCCGGTGGGACCATTTTCAACCATGAAACCCCGTACGCAATTCCGCGACGCCCGAATTTACGATTGGGAAACCCGCCACCGAAATGTTATGGCCCGGATGAAAGCGAAACCACCGCGAATCATTTTCATGGGCAATTCGATTACTCACTTCTGGGGCGGAGAACCAAAAGGCCCCTATGCCCACGGCGGTGATTCCTGGAATGCCGTGATGGAACCATTGGGTGTACAAAATTTAGGGTATGGATGGGATCGGATTGAGAATGTGTTGTGGCGCGTATATCATGGCGAACTGGATGGATACTCGGCCATTCAGGTGGTGCTTATGATTGGAACCAACAATATTTTCACGAATTCGGAGGCCGAAATTGTAGCCGGACTGAAGTTTCTCATACAGGCGATAAAAGCCCGGCAACCCAGCGCCGACATCCTGCTAATTGGCATTTTACCCCGTCGGGATGAGGAGAAACGGGTAGCCGCACTCAATGAAGCGATTACCCAGATTACGGGCGAACTGGATATCACCTTTGTTCAGCCGGTTGCTGTTTTTGTAAAGCCCGATGGCAAAGTGGATGAGTCCCTGTTTACGGATGGCCTACACCCCAACGCCGAAGGCTACCGCCGGTTAGTAGCAACCCTTCAGCCGTATCTGAAGACTTCGCAGAAAGGCAAATAGCCGGGCTTTGTTAGCGTCTGAACTACCTCTGGAAGGAATTGGGAGTAGTTCAGATAGTTTATTACGCTTTCGGCCAGTGGGTTTCGATACCCTGCGAACGGATCATTTTTTGGAAACCATCGAGAAGCTCTTCTTTCTCCCGCACGGCCCTCGGAATCACCTTCTTATCGAGAGCATACGCCACCAGTAATCCAACGGCTTCGCCAATACTCCATTCAACAGGATGCAGACGGTAACATCCATTGGTGATATGCGTTGTGCCAATGTTTTTGTTGGCAGGCAGCAAATTTTCCATACGTTTCGGCAACAAGGCGCCCAACGGAATCTGAAACGGTAATGACCCGAAATCAATGTAATTATGGCCGCCTGTGCTGGGGTGTAAATCAATGTGATAATACCCAACGCCGACACTATCCTGAAATTCGGCAGCCGTATTACCCGTTTTCTTACCCGTAATCAAGGCGCGGTTATCTACTCCGACATGCTCTTCAAGAACCGTAAACACAGCCTTAATCCGACGTGACTCCCGGATGTAAGGATATTTTGCCAGCCCATCTTCGGTACCCATCATGTCAGTTCGTAACCGTAGTCCTGCCCATCCTTGTCCACCATCCGGGCGGGGAGCTTCGGTTTGCAGCCAGTATAATAGGGACAAACTCAACTGCCTGGCTTTGTCAACATGCTTTTTAAACTCCTTATCGCTGGCACCAATCAAATTCCCAAGTATGTAATCATTCTGCGGCCAGTTTACACTGGAAATATCACCCGAGTATACCCCCGGCTTGAAATTAGCCTTACTGATAATTCGGCGGTAATTCCACAGGTTTAACTTGTTGCCCGTACTAACGCCTTCGGGATGAAATCCCAACTGTTTGAGTGCCAGCGTTTGGGGATTCGAATACGATAAGTCCAGCAGCTTCCCCGACCAGACCGGAGTGACCCTGGGCGAGTAATTTCGCCAGAAATCATATTCTCCGGGTTTGTCCATTACATGATTGGCCCCGGCCACATAATCCATCGCGAAACACATCGTAAACGCCTGGCAATTGTTCGGATCAGCTATTTCGGGTGCGTGCAGTTCACGCGTATCCCGCTGTGATTCGGTGCCCGTAACGAACTCAGTGCCAGTTAGAGGCAGCAGGTCGCCAAGCTCCGTCGCGTCAACAAAATAAGGTGCCGACAGACTAATTTCGGCTCCGCTTCTACGACTGATGGCTTTTAATGCACGAACCTTCTCGCCACTGACATCGGCGCCAACAATTTTGTATTCCAGCAGTAATGTTAATTGGCCAGAACTCAGATACGGGGCCAGCATCTGTTGCAAAACAGCCAACGCTACCTTCGGTTCGTGGCATAACCTGGATACTGCACCATCGCCCGGATTTAAATTTGGGCGGATTTTAGCCGCTTCCGTTAGTGGATAATGCTGGATATAGTAATTTCGAATGGCCTTGCGAAAGTCGCGATAGAGTTGTGTTGCGCCATGCGTTTCAATCCACTGATGTTCATCGGGCGGCACACCTTGCTGGGTCATTTGGCCACCAATCCAGTCGGTTTCTTCGGTCAAAATAACGCTTAATCCATTCCGCAAGGCGGCCATCGCAGCCGCACAACCGCCCAGTCCACCACCGGAAATCACTAAATCGGCCGACCGCTCAGCCTGACCCTTCCGGGTAAACGTTTGATCCTGATAAGAGGCTGAAAATGTCAGTAGTGGAATTGCCAGGGCGGCTCCACTACTGACAGATAAACGTTCAATAAAATTACGTCGATTCATACGTGCTCTTTACGAATCCTTAATCCGCAGCTAAATGTACAACGAAAACTAACTATCTATTTTGACTGTGCATTCAAGGTTAATCGTTGTTTATCGTTTAGTAAAGCAGTGCTCAGTGTCTTGTACGGCAACTGCTGCGGAGACACCTTATTGTTGATGGAAAGCACAGCCGCGGTTGCCGCCGTTTGCCCCAAAATCATGAACACAGGTTCCATACGAATGGAGCCATAAGCAATGTGCGAACTAGATAAACACACCGGCACCAGCAAATTAGCACATTCATTTTCTTTGGGAAGAATGGCTCCGTAAGCGATGGAATATGGCTTCTCGGGATGTACACCAATGTCGCCTTCATTCTGCACAAAACCGTCGGCTTTTACATACCGCTGGGAATTATGGGCGTCCAGCGCGTATGAACCCATGCCTATCGGTTGGAGAACAGTGGTCTTACCTAAAGCGTCGGCTTCTTTCATCACAAATACACCGAGCATCCGCCGTGCTTCGCGAATGTAGAGCTGATGCGGCCAGTTACCATTATCCAGAAATTCATCTTTGGCCAATCCCCATTGCTGCATGGGTTTCTGCACATCGGCCGGAACCTGAGAATCATTCGCTAAAAAGTAGAGAAGCCCTTTCTGATACAGTTCATGCTCCTTTATGATTTGCTTTCGGCGTTCATACGTAGCCTCAGGGTAATCATAATTTTTGCCGATATAATCGGTACTGAACGGGCCGTGATTATTTGTATCCGTTTTGCGATTGGGAATCGGGTCAAACTTATCGAACGTTTCGCGCCAGCCCGTTGCAAATACACGGGCCAGCAATTCGTAACGACCGGGATCATAACCAGCGGGCCTGGAAAAAGGCACCCGATTATCGGGATGATTGCTCAGACACATCCTGAAACAGTAAGCCTGTATTTTGTGGTCGCCGGTCCCGTTATCGCCCGGTTTATCGGGGGAGATTTCGGGGAGTAATCCACTGGCGGGATCACCCGGTATTTTATACGGGCTAACATTGGCCTTGAAGTGATGCCCATGTTGAAAAACGCCTGCCTGCACACCGTCCCAGGTTTCGCCATATACGCTGTTGGCTTCGCGCCCCACATGATACTTCACACCAGCCACCGCCATAAGGTCGCCTTCGTACGTGGCATCGATAAACATTTTTCCTTCGTAGACCGTGCCGCTCAACGTGCGAAACGAACGGATAGTACCGGATTTTTTCAGGATACCTTTTTCGGATCGGTCGAGCCACTCATTACGATAAATCACCAGCTTGTACTCCCGGGCGAAATCCTCAAAAACCTGCTCAGCGGCATGGGGTTCAAAAATCCACATCGTTCGGCTGGCACCATCGAGAGCGGGCGTACCCTGTCCTTTGTTGCCATAGTCCTCGGGTTTCTGCCATTTCCAGGAATCTTTTTTCTGGTAATGCTGATACAATCGCTGGTAAAATTCACGGGCAAGCCCACCAATTACTTCTTTATTACCCGTGTCGGTGAAGCCCAATCCACCCGACGATAAACCGCCTAAATGGATATCTGGCGAAACGATAATAACCGATTTTCCCATCTTTTTAACTTGCACGGCGGCCATCACAGCCGACGCTGTGCCCCCATAAATGATTACGTCGGCATGCCGCACCGCAGCCTTGGGAGTTTGAGCGGATTGGGCAACGGAAGTAGTGATGAGAAACGGGAGAATCAGCGCACTTAGACCGACAAGGATTATCAACAAAGCAGTGTTAACAAAGCCCTTTTTTGTGAGATCTAACTGATTAGAAACATTCATAAGGAATACGTATTGGCTTGTGGCTTTTGAACACCAGCGTGAGTGATTTCAACAAGAAGATGAGCACATTATTAATTCATAGTCAATTGGTTAAATCATATTTAACCAATTGACCAACTTACCAATTTCGTTTCGTCAACTATATAAAGAGCCGATATAGACTGGTTTACTTTACCAATATGTCAACTGGCTGAGACAACGTACGCCTTCTTTATAGATAAAAAATAAATAAGCACCATAATAAAACCCCGGCGAGATAGTTTCGCCGGGGTTTTATCAATCAATATGTCAACCGCTTACTGACTTATCGCAAGGCCATTCGACCAGTTCTGTTTTGCTGAATAAGAAATGGTACACATTTCGAAAGTGGGCAATTACAAATAGCTGGTTCGACAATCACCGTTACATCTGTATGACAAGTTCCTGCCGAAAATAACCGAATGGTGTATGGCTGGCTCGTTCCCGGATTCGGCAGGTTCGCGAAGCTAACAGCACCAGCCGTTACGGTTATATTCGTCGGCGCTCCATAAACCGGACCAGTTCCGTAACTACTTCCCGCAACAATGTCGGCACGGTCGGTATTTTGCAATGTCGTCAGATCAATTCGGGCGTTGTTATTCGCCACGGGTCCTGTGCAGCTGGCTGTTACTGCGTGAGGCACTGCCGTGTAAGACGGAATTTTATTAACTATAACCATTGTTGATATCGTCGATGAACAACCCGTTGCGACTGTACAGGTAGCCGAATAAGTCGTTGTTATAGAAGGCGATACCAGTATGCTGGCGGTGGTTTCGGCCTTAGACCAAACAATCTTTCCACCTTCACAGCCACCCACGGTCAACGTTGCCGATTGGCCCGGACAAACTGTTGCTGAGGTCACCGTTAGCACCGGCGCGGGATTGACCGTAATCGTCGTGCTGGCAATATCCGAACATCCATTTACGGTGTTAACCGTTACAGAATATACGCCACTTGTGGCAACAACAATTGACGCACTTTGCTCCCTGGTAGACCATACATATGTGGCGCCCCCGCTGGCTGTCAACGTTGCACTTTCGCCCTGACAAATCGTTGTTCTGATAACCGTAATAACGGCCGTTGGCTTCGGATTAACTGTTATATTGCCTGTAGCAGAGCCAGAGCAACTTGCGCTGCTCGTAGCCGTGACACTATAAGCGCCCCCCACCGTACCCGTAGCTATATTGGGTTGACCCGGCATTGAAGTCAATCCAGCGGAAAAACTATAATTAGTATAACCCGCTACAGCAATTAACGTTGCTGATTGACCAGCACAAATCGTAGCCGATGAAAGCGTGACGACGGGATTCGGATTGACCGTAATGCTACCCGTGGCCGTATTTGAGCAACCTGCACTATTAATGGCCGTGACCGAGTAGGAGCCCGCAGCAGCACCGGTGGCCTGATTGGTGGTGCCTACCTGAGTAAGCCCAGTCGAAAAAGTATAACTGCTAAAGCCCGCCGTGGCGGTTAAGCTTACCGTCCGGCCCGCACAAATCGTCATGGAGGTCAGAGTTAAGGCTCATGGCGCACAAGCATAGCCGGCATCGTATGTAAAGTTATTTTCACCGGCATTCCCCAAGATGAACGCAATTGTACCGGCCGCGTTAGGGTCGGAGTCGATACTGTTTGCATTAGTCCCCGTGGCAGCACTAGGGAATGTACTGATGTTAAACGCGCTAACACTGGTTGGAAAGCTAAGTGTGTAGCTTCCGCCCGCAGTTAGCGTTAAGTTAGAAATTGAGTTAGCTGTATTTGTAGCGACAGCACTGGAAAAATAATACTCACCATTGATATCAGTCGTTGCGGTGGCAATTGTTGTTGAACCCGGCCCCCGCAATATTACTTGTATCCCAGCCAAGCCGGGTTCGCCGGGATCTTGTATACCATTGTTATTGACATCCCGCCATACGCGGTTTCCGATTTGAATAGGTGGCAGATCACAGCCTATTTCAAGATCGCCCAGGCCGTTAGCTTTCCCGTAGGTGGAAACATCGCCACTTTTATAAATCTGCACACTTGTGGCGGGGCTGCCCGAACCATCGGAGTTTTTAAATCGTCGGATACCCCCTGCGTCAACAGAAATAGTTGGATCAAGAACAATAGAAGCGACCTCACCTCGACCCGGCAACAAAGCCAGACCGCCTTCGCTCATCTCTACGTGGTAAGGAATAGTACCATTACCGGCTGCAATAGCATCGCCATAATAATATTCACCACCGCCGGGCCCCTGTGCCGTATTAGCACCCAACGTGGCTACACCATTGCAAATCCTGGCATTACTTTCAATTGTCCACTGGTTACGGGCAGGATCGCATTTGCCTGCCCGTAAAATATCTCCCGGCGCAATAGCCCTGACAGTCGTCGTATTATCTGTAGTGCTCGTGGTGTAATTACTGTTACCATACTGATCACCGAATCGGTCGCGTATGCTAAGAATCATTGAACCATCCACGTCAAACTCAATTCCAGCCAAAATAGGCTGAGGATAACTTGTATTGCCGCCATCATTACGCGCATAGCGATTGGGCAGCGTTCCCGTTGCAGGCTCAACATTTGTCCACGGGAACCACCGGTCTGCACGACTCACCCCAGTCTGATCATTGTCTGATGCGCCTTTTTTATAGGTAAGTGGAAAGTTTAATACGGGAGTGAATGTATTGTCAACGGGATTAAATTCATAGACAATGGCTTTCATTCCCGTTGTATCCCGAGTAATCAATGGCGTAGATCCTCCTGTTGAGCCCAGGCCTGAGTTGACAGTAGTTGATACGGCTTCATTCGTGGTAACACCGCCTATATAAACAAGCCCCCGATAGTATTTCAAGGCGAATGGACGGAAAACACTACCCGCGGTCTGGGTAACGGCCGGCAAGGAAAAACTCGTGGGTGTTCCCGCCGTTGGGTTAATACTCGTGGGGTTGATAATGGGAATTTGGTATAACCGACGGTCACCTAAGTTGACGACATACAGTTGCGTACCATCTTCCGACATTTCCAAATCACCCAGTCCTGCTTTACCAACCTGATCAAACGTAACAGGATCGTGGTTCTGTGTGGTAGTCGCTGCCGGGAGGCCTCTGGCAGCGTTGGTGCCGACGACAGTATTACCTGATAGACTGGCCGCTGAAATAGCCGTAGCCGCAGTTGGTAAAGAAGTAAACAGCGTAGTCGTGCCACTACCCGGCCTGGTCATATATATTGCCCCGGCTCCACCTGTTCCAAGTCCGGAGTGTCGTTTTACAAAAGCAGAAGAAAATACACTTTTAGCCTCCCGTTGGTAGGCAATGCCATATACAGTACCTACCTGGCTATTTATAGCAATAGCTGATTCTGCCGGCGAATCGCCCACACTATTATACGGTAAGGAAATCAATACCCCTTGAGTAGCCGAATTACCTGTTCCCAACGGATTACCATTTACGTAACAGGGCACAAAAAAGCCAGGGCTGGCCTGACAGTAATCACTTGGATAATTGATACCTAAGTTAATATTTGTGGCTGGTGAACTAGCCACAAACTGGACTGAAGTTCCGCTTGCCGTTCCACGCAATCCATTATAATATCCGGTTGGCAGGCCAATAAAATCGACCCGATATGGGCCAACACCCGACACCGTAACCGTGTATGATCCAGCAGTAGTTATAGCTGAGCCAGTTATAGTCGTTCCAGCTAAGCCGGCATTGTTATAGACATTTACGATTACACCGCCTACACCGATCTCACCTTCTGAAGGAGTTGCAACCGTAAAACTACGTACCCCATCTTCGTTAAAATCCCGATAGACTACACCCGAGATTTGCGCAACGGACGTATGAGCCAGCGCTGCAAAAAATACCAGCGAACAAGCTATTTGGTATCGTTGAGCTATTTTTTTCCAAACGAAACAACTCACCGATTTGCACTTCTTTGTAACATAAATGTCTCCTTTCATACAATTAACAGTTAATTAAACATTAACAAGTTTATTACTCGTCCATATCTTTTAATGAACATAAGAATTTGATTGTATCTATAGCTTGGTAACGACTACAGGGGCAGACAAACGGAATGCCATTTTATACAATGGACATTTTCGAACTGTCACGTAAGTAGAAAGGAAGGCAATGAAATGAAACAGGAGGATATCGGGCTAAAGCCCTCTACAATGAAGAATATAATTTATAATTATTAGATTAATCTACTATCAGTCAGCATTTTACAGAAATTAATATAGTCTATTCAGTTAAAATATCAATAATCCTTAATATCACCAATTTAAGATATAAGTATATTTATGATAGACAAATGACAATAAAATAGTTTCAGTGAATCGTATAAATTTATTTTTAATGCCAGATATACACTTTACTAGTCTATTACAACAATTATGTTACTTACGATTTTGTATGTGCCCACTAATTACGTGCCAAATTGATCATATGACACAAAACAACCCTCAAAAAAAACAGTTACCGCTATAAATATCATTACAGAGCCCAACTCATGTAACAGAAAGGATACGCTTGATACTTAATATAATCATCAGATAGTTATGAATACATAAATAAAAACTTTAACTTTATTTTTACTTATTTAGCATTATGAATAGTTTTCAACGGTAGCCTGCTTATTCGCGCAGCAGTTGCCAGACTACTACAATCAATATAGTTAGTATGTGGATCTTGATGAGTCAAAAATGGACTACGTCATTCAAGAATGAGTTTTGGAGACAACAACAGATAGATTATAAGCACAACGGTAGAACGCAATCCAATAAATCATTATGCCAATACTGGAAGTCTATAAAGACGATGTCCGGGCGCTGGTTATTGCTACCACAGGCGGTTGGCAAACCAACAATGTCCGGACGCGCTATCTACAGGTGAATGTTGTTATTGGCGATTTTATTGATTTCAACTCCGTTAACCAAAATACCAACGGCTACCCAAATTCGGCACAGAGGGCAGCGCATACTAGCCGACCGTAATGGGTAGAAACCGAATACACTCAGTGAAAAGTATATCACAGAGTTGGAGGGAAAGTCATCAGTAACGGGATCGCCGGTTCGTAACTAATCGAGTTTTCACTTTCGTCGCTACGTTCGGCACCACTCCCGACAACTACCTAATAAGTAGCCCGTCCGCCCGATAGATCGAAGATAAAGCCCGTGTTGAAACTAGCTTCTTTAGATAAAATCCAGGCGGCAAGGGCGGCAACTTCTTCTACCGTACCC
>JANXVQ010000760.1 GCA_025351545.1 Spirosoma sp. | reverse complement strand
TTCAATCATGTAGTTCCGATAGGTTAAAAAACGCGCCAGCCGGCCCGATTCGGCTTCAAAGCGGAACGACGCAATTGATGGAGAATTGCTGTCATTAATACTGAACCGATAAGCTGATTCGGGTGAAAGTGCAGCCGTTTTTTGTTGATTATCGAACAAGCCCGTTGGGTCTGGTGGTGGGAAATAAAACACTTCCGACCGGGCCGGTGGTGGGCTGGGCGCTTGAGCCGGAACTGACTGAACAGGAACGGTTTGGGTGTTAACAGGTGTAGGTTTAACTGGCGGATTCAGTTCAACAGGTTGCTCAGCAGGGCGTGTAACGGGTGCGGCCTGTGGAGCCGAACTGGCCGTTTTTTGCTGCTTTAATTGCCGAATGGCCAGTAACGGATTGTCGGTGTCTAACTCCACCACAATAGCATCATATGCATTGGCTTTCTGCCGGTAATCGACTCGTATGGAGTTGACATTTTCGCCCGCACCCGATTTTGCGCGTCGGGCTGTTTCCAAAGAATTGCTCAACTGGTTGTTTTCGTCCAGCAATGCCTTTAACTCGGCTAGTGCTGCCCGATATAAAAACAGATAAACGGCCCCGGCACCGAGTAATAAGCCAACAAGTACGCTTGCTATCATCTTCCAGAGTTGTTTTATATCAGCCTCTTTTGTCTGAGGGTCTAATTGATTTGTTTGAAGAACTTCCGGTCCTGTCTCTGCATCCACTCCTAGAGCTGCGGGGCTACCAATAGCCGTTTGAGACAGTTCCGGTTCATCAGCAGGCGGAACTATTGCGTTAATTTTGGCCAATATCTGCGCTTGTACAGCTGCGTTGAGCGGTTTTCCATAGTTTTTGTCGGATTTGTATTTTGCGTAAAATAGAGCCAGCTGTTTCCGAATGGCCGCGTTAGCCTCTTCGGGCGACATTGCCGGAAAGGAAGCCGTGTTTTTTAGCTCACTCAATTCCTGCATTTTTACCTCCACCGCATCATAACCGCCCACCGTTCGGATAATAGTTGTCGGATCGCAACCGTCTCCGCAACTAGCCAGCCTACTATAAATCTGGGCAGCTTTAAGATTATTAGGCAAAAGCTGCAAACTGCCAAACACAGCCTTGGCCACATCTTTTGTCAGCGTGTCAACAGCCTGCTGATTGGTATTCTGGGCAACTGTTAACGATGCCGACGCAAGCAGGACGATAATTGATCGAACGGTAAGTTGTATCAAGTTCATTGTCGTACCGGGCCGCTGGCCCGGTTGTAATAAGATAAGGGACACAATACAAGAGTATATCGCCGGGCTGAAACCCGGCGATATATGGGTTATGCCAACGCGTTAGCTAGTTTATTTATAGCCCCGATGAGTGGGTAAAAAAACAGTGTTTCTTCGATTGGGGCGCCGAGAGAATCGGCCATTCCGCTGTATTCTGCCGCCACGTCGCCCTCTTTCCGCTGAATACCGTCCATCAGTGACGTGTCCAGATGCGTTCTCAATTCCTGCTGCGCGACCACCAGCGACCGGGCTGATACGTTCAAATTTCTAGCAAAACTAAACTGCTGGTTGATGGCGAAGAAGAAATCAATGAACTCGTTGGTCTCTTTCAGAAGCGATTCGACAACCTCCGGTTTCCGCAAATCGGCGTAGGTGAGGGTTGAGAACTCGTCATTGAACGTCGCTGGATATACATAGCTGATCGCTTCTGTATCGACAGGCCGACTGTTGGCCGGTTGCATCAGTGCGCCTTTGCAGGTCACTTCTTTCGGTCCTTTGCGTTCATAAAACAACGTTAAGCCGCTGGTGTCGTAGGTTTGCTCATACACTTTCTCGAAAATTGCCCGCGCCAGCTTACCCAGCATCTGATCATCAGAACTGATAATTGTTAACAATTTTGAGCCAGTCCCGCTGAAGGTAATGGCACCCGGCAGGCCAATGCCCCGGTGTTTCATCAGCCGGGCAATGTGGTAAAGCAGCGCCGTATAGAACAGCACAAACACGACTTTAAGATCTTCATCTTTTGCCAGCATTCCGTTGAACGACAGCATACTTTTGGCTTTCACATCGTTGCTTTTCTCAATCGAGAACCAGAATGCCATAATGTCTTCCGAGCGGTTCGTATCCAGCATACGCCGGTTATTATCGCTCAGATTACCAAGGCTTTGGCTTTCCAGCAACGTTTGAATACGATCGGAATATTTACGAACGAAACCGTTATGACTGGCCGCCCCATACTCGCTGAAAGCGTCACCGTAAATGGCGTTTCCCGCAAACCGGAATGATGTTAGTAACTTGGGTTCGTTGCGCTCGTACACAACTACGTCAGATGTTCCACCGCCAATATCGACGTTGATAACGGGCCGTGCCGACGCGCTCAACGTCGGGTTTTGCTTGTAGTAGTAAAACGGGGCTACCGACTCCGATACTTCGCGAAGCCGACCTGCCGATCCACCAATATATCGGTCATAAAGCGTTTGCCAGTCTGTGCGTAACTGACTCACGCGACCGGGTGTCATGCTGGCCGGGAAGAACCAGTAAACGGTTGTTTGGGTCAGATTGCCGCCTTCGGTCAGCACTTTATTTTTGATCAGCATCAGCAATTCTTCCAGAAAAGCCTCCACACGCCGTTCGGTTTGATCGCTGTTTTTAGCCCACTTCAGGTTGGTCGTAATGCGGTTGGAACCTGCCGGTTGCCGCTCGACATAAAACGGAATATTGAAATCGGCGAGAGCCTGTGTTTGTTGATTGAAACTCAGGTTCATCGGCTCGGCAATGGCCGTGCGGGTTGGGAAATTATCGGGCCGACCGGGGCCGATCGTTGGCGGCACAAACTCCAGGTCGTACAGTAAAAACAACTCGAACAAGGCCGGATTGTACTGTGCCGGAGCCACTAATGTAGCCACCTGCGGAGTCAATTCGGCTACATCGAACGGGCGGGGCGATCCGCCATCCACTTTGTATTCGACGTGGGTGTTAGTTGTCCCGAAATCGACCGAGAACTCAAACTGTTTGCTGCCTCCGCCGTACTCCTGCCAACGCGGAATGAGCACGCCGTTCATCTCCCGGCCGTCGGCGCGGATGTGCGTTTGCAGATAATCGAACTCCTCGCGCAGCACATAATACACGCTTGAGCCATCGGTATTTTGCTGACGAACCGTACGCTGGTGCTTCGATTCGGCTTTTACTTCGGTGTTATTTTTCTGGCCGAAATAGGTCAGTTCGTATTGATTCTGACTGTCGAAACCCGATTCAATTAGTTGAACCCGGTAATCGGCGGGCACCGTAACGGATCCAGAGCGCACAAACGGATAGATGTTGACCGTAAACGAATTTTCGGCGATTATGCCTTCGTTAGTCAGCTCATTGGGGGCGTTCGATGTGCCAACGGTTGGATTGTATTGCCGCTCGAAGGTTACGAACTGGTTGCCGGGTTGGTTTGGCGCGGTAACGGGAATGTCGAGCGTGACGTTGATGCCGCCACCCTGCGGAGTCATTTTCAGCCGAACGCGACCCGTTAACAGATCATCTATATCGAAGAAATCGAAGAAGTCTTTTTTGAGCGGTAACAGAAAACCCTTATCGGTGGCGGGTGATTGTAAATTGCCATCGAAGAACCGGCCCCGATCCGTTGGGAACGGTAATCGGATGAGATACGGCTCCAGCAAGTCACTGACTGTCAGCCAGGGATAGTTTCCCGGCTGGCCCGGTAGAGGCCGTTGGTTATCTCGCCACGATTCGCGGGCGTAGTAGGGGACCGGCGTGTTTGAATTCCACTGCGCTTGCGGCACATACGTAAACTGCCGAAAAAAGCGGTTTTGTAACGCCATTGGGCGCGGCTGATTCGGGTTCAGACGAGCATATTTATCGGACTTAATAATGAAGTCGCTAACCTGGCCAATCGACTTCACGTCGGATTTTTTCTTGCGAAGCGGGAAGCCCAATACTTCCACCACATCGCCCGGCCCGGTCATGAGTTCGTCGAAATCCTGATCGAATTTTTCGCGCGTCAGCAGTGGCTGCCCGTTCGGTGATTCGATATGTTCGTAGAACATGGTCGGGTTTTGCTGTTGCAAGAGCGTGCGACTTCGGTTAAGATAGTCATCTATTTCGCGGAAACGGTCGCGGAAGTCGGGCATGAACAGCTTAATGGCGTACCAGAATTTCTGGTATTCGATATCGCGCTGATGCAACGGGCAAACCGAATGATCGAACAATCGGTCATTCCCCATCGACACATCAACCCAACTCAGATCATTTCCCGAACTAAAGAATAGCGTTTTGGGGGATGTTCCGCCCACAACCCGCCCCCGATAGCTCAGGATGAATAATCGGTTGATGGCGTTGAAGTTATACTCGGCCGCATCCTGATCCAGAAACAGTTTTAGGGCATCACCAAGCCTCTTGTGTCCCAGACTTGTCGATTGTCGCAATCGGTCGAGGTCGGTGCGAACATCGAAAGGCGTAATGGTAACGAACGTTTTGAGCTTGTCGTAATTGAAAAATAACTCGCCCACGTCGAGACAGTCCGACACGACGCGCTGGTCGTTGACGGTGCCACTAAGATCAGGCTTGAGCGCTAGGTTCAGAAAGGCCGACCGCACCAGATCCATCCGGGCAAAAGGGCTCGGGATGGAGGTAGGTTGCTTAAGGGTTTGGCCGCCCTGTGGATCGCGGATAGCCGCAATCTGGTCGGTGCCAAGGGGCTTGCTGACGTACCAGTGAAGCCCCGGTGTTGGGTTATGTAAACTGAATGTTGTTGGCATAATTTCTTTGTTGTGGTGTCAGCGGGGCCGCCCCGCGCGGTTCTCAAATCTGACACCACAGTAATAGAATCCACAGAATCCTTCTTAATAATCCATCACCTTTGGAAGCCTCTCGCGAACGAATTGCTCAGTGCCTTCCGAAAATAATTGTACGAATTTGTCGGCTTCACTGCCGTAGGCTTTTCCTTCGGCGGTTTTGTTGAGAGTCTGGTCCAGATCGTCTACAATATCCAGCTTCACATCTGACTCACCACCAAAAATGCCCTTCTTTTTCGGCTCGAAACCCCTGACCGTGTGGCCCAGGTTAGCCGCATCGAGCAGGAATGGCTCAAACGAGCGTTTATTTTCCCGCATTTCAGAAAGCCACTGCCGGAAGGCCGTATCGAAATTTTTGACGCTGTTGAAAAAACCGGAGTTGAGAAACGAAGTCGAAATTTGGGGATTGGCTTTTGACCATTGCACCGTGCCAGCCGCTTGCCGAAGCCGTTGATTCAAGTACGTACTGAACAAGGCCATCTTCGACAAAGGCAAACTGATAAGCTGCTTTGTGGCTCCGGCGAGATTGCCTAATTGAATAGTCAAACCATCTTGCTCAATACCAAATTCTTTATAAACTGGATTCGTCGGCCGGCCATTTGCAACGGCTAAACTACCATCGTCCATGTTCATGAAATCGACAATGGCCAGCGCCGATGCCATTTCGACAAAGTGAGCTTCGTTTTTCTGCCCGCCCGCTCCGGGATCGTACGTGTAGGCTTTCGTCTGATCGTCGCCGATGTAATAAAGCGCATTGACCGCCGGATTGACACCTTTCTGGTAATAATTCAGCGCGGCTTTGGTTTTGGCAATAAACGAGGCCGGGTCAATAAGTTTATTTTCGTTAGTAGTCAGGCTAAAATACGGCATTACCGTTACGGCCCCAATCTTGGCATTGGTCAGAAAAGCCGGATTGGGAATCTGCCCGATGGCTTGCGCACCCCGAATGTTCTTGAGCAGAATAGGAAAACCGGCTGCGCCCGTACCACCAAAAATTGAACTGACGATAAATATCCGGTCGTTGGCACCGAAGTTTTCGGCAAATGCCTGGAACACATCGGAATAGCGGAACTGATTCAACACCGTACTGCCGATATTAGGGTTTCCAACGAAGCCAATATCCATTTTAGTTTCCAGATTTTCTTCTGAAAATAACAGACTGGCGAAGGCTTTGCTAGATGCATCCAAGCCTTCGTAATTGATATAATCCCGGAATTTCTCTTGTTGAACACCCTGTAATTCAAATACATACGTATCGGCAATCGTGGCGTTGCCACCAATGGCCCGGTTTAGTGTCTTGATTTCGGTGCCGAAAAAACCCGATGATGGTTTGGTTTGCAGACCTGAGCGGATGTTGCCGTACTCGCGTAAAAGGTCTTTGGTCCGCAGGAGATCATCGTTAGTGGCGTGGGGGTCCAGCACAATCGGAATGATCTCGTCGGTATTGTTCATTTTAACGCCCGACGCCAGCAAAAATGTGAGTGCTTTCAACACCCGAGAGCCGGTTCCGCCAATGGCGAATACAAATAATTTTGCCATGTTTTTTAGATTTTATGTAGCGTCTGTAGTTGCGTCAGCCATCTATTTGTCAGTCAAAACCATCCGGTCAGGAGACGCAAATATGCGTCTCTACTTCGACGGCCAGAGCAGAGTTAGCCTTCGGTTTAAACAGCCGGAGCCTGTTTTGGCCATGTTATTTCGATGGCCAGAGTATGGGCCGGTGTTTGGCGTTTTTACTAAAGTTTTTCAGCACCATCGAGATAATGAAGAAAATAAGGGCCGTTAACAGGGCCATCTCAAACGCATAACTCAAAAATACACTGATGCCCTGGTCGAAGATCGTTCCCTGATTCGGGTCGGCTTCGTCGCGCGGAATATCCTGATTGGCTTTCTGGTAACAAGTAATGAGCGTAATGACAAACAACAGCAATGCACTCACGCCAGTCATAAGCAACCAGCTGCTTAAGCCGCTAAAACTGACCTTGTTAAACGGCCAGATGTAAAAGGCAAAGGCTACCACGAAGGCGAGGCCAATGGCCGACCAGGTCAGGGGCGACAGGAGTTCTTCCTGATATAAATCTTCGAGCAGGCTGCCGTTAACGAACAGGTTGTAAAAATTATAAAGCGATTCTTCCATGGGTAAAGAATGAAAAAGTGAAAAAGTAAACGAATGAAAAAGATGCGTCAGCCACTCTTTCGCTCTTTTACTCTTTCGCTCATCGTAAATTAATGGTTAGCGTGAAATATTCGGTTTGATTATTGGGATTATATGCCCGCTCAACGCCCTGCAAAAGGTTTTGAATACCAAACGTCGAGTTGGCGTCGGGTGAGGCATCGTTGGTGGTGTTTGTGTTGGCAATCCAGCGGGATGGAAACTGCCGACGCAGCCGAATTGTTGCTGTACGTTCACCACGAGCGGGTTTTTTAGTCGTTAACAAAAGTTTATGCGTCGTGCTATTTGCCCCTGAATACGTTTGCACCGCCGACACGCTGAAGTTGTCTTTTCCTTCGACAACGTACTGATTTGCATCGGTTAACAGCGACGCAGGCAATCGTAAAGCCGATAAATCGACCGCTACCGGAACTGTCAGGCTTTTGTCGCTAACGTCGGGTTGCACATCGTCCAGTGAGTGA
>JANXVQ010000165.1 GCA_025351545.1 Spirosoma sp. | reverse complement strand
GCCGAAGCCTGTGTTCGGCTAGCGCGGGAAGCTGGTTTTGAGAATATGAGTGTCGATTTAATTTACGGAATTTCTAATAGAGAGGAAACTTTTTGGCGGCTGGATTTACAGAAAGTGCTCGCGCTCGATGTGCCGCATCTTTCGGCCTATGCCCTGACCATCGAACCCGACACTGCCTTTGGCCGCTGGCAGAAAAAAGGCAAACTTCCCCCTGCTGACGAAGCCATTGCTGTCGAACAATTTGACGAATTAACGAAAGCGCTAACCGAGGCAGGTTATGCCCATTACGAAATCTCGAATTTTGCCCGGGATGGTCGATACGCCCGGCATAACACCGCCTATTGGCAACGGCACTCGTATCTGGGCATTGGACCGAGTGCGCACTCCTACAATGGTCATTCGCGGCAATACAACATCGCCAATAATGCCCGGTACATTGCCGACATTCGGCAGGGAAAGTTACCGGTTACGATTGAAAAATTAACAGTTGCTGACCAGGTAAATGAATACTTATTAACCGGGCTTCGGACCCAGTGGGGTTGCTCCGTAAATGAGCTTAATGTCTTGCTGGCGAGTGACTTTGCTGAAAAACAAGCTCATGATTTAGCGTCTATGTATGCAACGGGATGGCTTACCCGGAACGGCGATCAACTGCTTCTGACGCAATCTGGAAAACTCTTTGCCGACCGGGTGGCCTCTACATTATTTGTGGATGAACAGGTGTGACGCTTTTTTTATACTTTAGACATTAATTCAGAGAAAAACGCGGGTTTCCATCCACCTGGCTGTTATTTTCGCGGAATGACCCTACATATATGAATCCGCAACGCCCAGTCAATACCTTCCGTAACGCACCACCGCCAACTCCGCGCCCAAAGGCTGGAAACGCGTCTACGCAACGGACACAACCAACTGATCGTAAGCCGTTACCGGCACAAAATTCGTCGGTGCGTGGGCGGAAGTGGCAGCAGGCCCGTCGATTTATACGCGAACGACCCTTACTGGAACATGTCTATTGGTTTGTCATTAAATCATTTCTGTGGTTATTTTTCGGCTCGCTGGGCTATGTAATTGTTTTGAAATACGTGCCCGTTTGGGTAACGCCCCTGGTTGTCTCGCGCTGGATAGACACCTTTGGCACAGAGGAAAGCAGCCATGTCTACAAAAAATGGCGGTCCTACGACAACATCAGTAAAGAAGCTGCTCTGGCTGTTGTATCGTCTGAAGATCAGGACTTTCCGATGCATTGGGGGTTTGACTTCGATGAAATTCAGGATGCTATTAAAGAAAATCAAACGCGTAAACGGCCGCGCGGGGCCAGCACGATCTCACAGCAGGTAGCTAAAAACGTATTTCTCTGGACCGGGCGCAGCTATATCCGAAAAGGACTGGAGGTGTATTTTACGGCCCTTATTGAACTTATATGGGGTAAAAAACGCATTCTGGAAGTCTACCTGAATGTGGCCGAAATGGGGCCAATGACCTTTGGTGTTGAGGCTGCTTCACAACGCTATTACGGCCATTCGGCTGCGACCCTCTCCCGCGACGAAGCCGCCCGAATCGCGGCTGTATTGCCCAATCCGCGGTTGCTTTCGATTAGGAATCCATCAACTTACGTTCAGCGCCGAACGCGCCAGATTTCCCGACAAATGCGCTATTTGGGCGGTCAGAAATACATTCGGAATTTATAAGATTTTAGTAACCTGCGCTGTTACCTGGCGTGAATGTATTGGCAATGTTTATGATTATTCTGTTGTTAACGGTATTAATCACCAGGGGTGCTTTTATGCCAGTCCGCAGGCTAGATATGACAAAAATAATTTATTGGCCAGCATAAAATCAGACGACTTGTTTTTATAGTCTATTCGCCTGTAAAAAGTCAAACCTGTAGCCGATACTGGCAAACTTATTCTTCAATATAGTCCAGATCTTTTTTAAATGTTTCATCGAGAAAAGCCAACGCTGCGAAGGCGATCACAAGTGTTAACAATCCCACTGTTAAAGCACTGTAAATTGTTCCTAAAGCAGGTTTCAGTTGAATGAATAGAGCGCTCAGCGGAATTGTTGCGCCCCGAACGAAATTTGGTACGGTAGTGGCGACGGTTGCCCGGAGGTTCGTGCCAAACAATTCAGCGGCAATCGTCACAAATAATGTCCAATAGCCATTGGCGAAACCAAGGCAAACGCACACGGCGTAAAAGAGCGTGATATCATGCACAGGAGCTAATAAATAGACCAGCATGAAGGACAAAGAAAGTATCATAAACAGCCGAATTACTTTCTTGCGACTTTGTAAAGATTGACTCATAAACCCGCTAACCAAATCGCCCAGAACTTGCCCGGAAAAACTCAGCATCACGGCTTTCCCCGCTACAACGGGTTCGCTTAAACCAAGCGCTTTGCCAAATTCTGGCGAGAATGTAATCAGAATGCCGACTACAAACCAAATGGGTAACCCCACCAGAATGCACTGAATATATTTGATCAATCGGCTCTTGTCTGAAACGAGCATCAACACGCTGCCACGAGCAAGCGCCTGTTGTTTGATTTTTACAAACATGCCAGATTCTAACACGTTAACCCGCAAAATAAGTAGCAGAAGTCCCAAGCCACCCCCGATAAAATAGGAGATCCGCCAATCAAATAAATCGGCCATGAAATAAGCCAGAATCGCGCCCAGCACCCCCATTGTCGCAACTAGGGTGGTGCCGTATCCCCGAATTTGTTTGGGCAAAATCTCGGTTACTAAGGTGATACCGGCTCCCAGTTCGCCTGCCAGACCCAACCCGGCCACAAACCGAAGAAGTACGTATTGATTGAGCGAGGTAACAAATCCATTGCCGATGTTGGCCAGGGAGTAAAGCAAAATGGAGCCAAAAAGAACGGATAACCTGCCACGCTTATCGCCCAAAATACCCCAAAAAATACCACCAATCAGCAAACCGGCCATCTGCGCGTTGAGGAGCAAAAGCCCATCGCTTAGTAACCGATCTCCATCAATCCCCAACCCTTTAAGACTGGGGACACGTACGACGCTGAACAGAAACAGATCATACATATCCACCAGATAACCGAGGGCCGCGACCAGTACCGAAAGTTGCAGGAGTTGGCTGATAACCAGGCGATTCGTTGAAGTTGGGTCAGGCGTAATGATTGGGTTCATCGGGTAATTTGGATTTGAAGGCCGGTCAAACCTATAAGGTTTTTTGAAACCTTATAGGTTTTTAGTCCAGGTGCCTGGCTTTATACTTTTTCGGGTACGACGAATGGAGCGCGATACTTTCGGGTTAGCATTTGGTTCGCTTCTTTATCGCTAACGAATACTTCATTTTTCGGGTCGAAATGCAGCGTCCGGCCTAATCGGTAAGCAATGTTGCCGAGGTGCGCAATGCCCGACGATAAATGAGCTGTCTCGACCGGCCCGTTTTGTTTCGATTTATCCCGCGACCGCACAGCTTCGATAAAGTTGGCGTAATGATCTCCGCCTTCTTTACGGGCTGGACCGGGTGTGCGCTCTTTACCCAAAAAGGTTTTATAGTCATCATAACCGTTGATGACCATGTAGCCTTTGTCGCCGTAGAATAGGTTACCAATTTCGACGCCATCTTCTTTGTTCGTCATCCAGGGGCGAACCTCAAACTGAATTACTTTTCCGGATGAAGGGTACTTATAAATCGATGTGAGCGTTTCGGGCGTTTCCTTGCAATCGTTCCAAAGGAATTTTCCGCCTGCCGAGGTTATTTCTTCGGGTAGGCCCACGTCCAGTCCCCACATGCATAGGTCGGTTTCGTGAATGCCCTGGTTGCCAATATCGCCGTTGCCGTAGTCCCAAAACCAGTGCCAGTTGTAATGGACGTAGTTTTTGCTGAATTCCTTTGTTTGCGCCGGACCTTGCCACATGTTCCAGTTCAATTCGGACGGGACGGGCGAAGGGCCTTTGTTGCCAATGTCGGGACGCCACTTGTAAACCAGTCCCCGCGCCATATACACTTTGCCAATCAGGCCTTCGCGCAGGTGTTTGATGGCCTCCTGAATGGCGACCGAACTCCGCAATTGCACCCCGTGTTGCACAATCCGGTTGTAGTGAGTAGCCGCTTCAACTAGCTTTCGGCCCTCGCGAAGGTTGTGGGTGCCGGGCTTTTCAACATAGACATCTTTACCCGCCTGACACGCCCAGATAGCCGCCAGCGCATGCCAGTGGTTAGGCGTGGCAATACTCACGGCGTCGATGTTTTTATCGTCGTAGACCTGCCGCAGATCGGCTATCGTCTGGACTTTTCGATTGTATTTTTTCTCAAAATCAGCCGCCCCGTTTTGAAGTACCGTACTATCCACATCGCAGAGGGTAACGACTTCCACATCTTTCTGCTTTGAAAAGCCCTGAATATGGTCTTTACCACGACCATTGATACCAATAACGGCCACTCGTATGCGGTCGTTTGCGCCAAAAGCATGCGCCGGAATATAGGTAGGCAGGCCAATGGCTGCCAGCGAACTGATTGCCCCTGCCTTAAGGACATCGCGTCGGGAAACTTGTTTAGGATCCATGAATTTAACTTGGTTTAGGGTAATTACTTACAGTCTTGGTATCGTCATTCCGCCATCGACCATGATGATTTGCCCGGTAGAATACGGAAAATCACCTTTGGCCAGCGCGGCAACGGCTTTACCCACATCGCTGGGGAGTCCCCAGCGTTTTTGAACACTAAGTCCGCTGTCAATCAGCGCATCGTATTTGGCTGTTACGCCTGCTGTCGTATCTGTTTTGATTACGCCCGGCCGCACTTCATAAACGGGAATATTATATTCGCCGAGCCGGG
>JANXVQ010000744.1 GCA_025351545.1 Spirosoma sp. | reverse complement strand
GATTGGGTTTATGGTCCGCCATGTTGGTACATGTGTAGTTGAAAGGAGTACTCAGCAAATACTCGATGTACTCATTTTTAGCAATCATTCTACTAATTTATCAATTTTAGAAGCCTAAGCGAAAGTCCTAGCCGCTATACGTCCTTTTTTATTTTGGATGATAGGTCGATAAGAGCATGTGATAAGTTGATGGTATAATGTGGCTGGGAATTCAGTCAAAACGTTAAAAAGATAAAGCTAACCGTTTGTTGTAGTCTATTCAGGAGTAGTTAACACATTCAGGGTATATCCACCACGTGAAGCCTATAACTAACTAATAACTAGTTAGTTAGTTAAATTTGACTGCCTGTAATTTGACCCGTTTGGTCGCCGGAAGCGGCCAGGCCACGATAATGACTACGGACACCCTACGAGTTCGGCTACGCGTCCCGGCGATACGGACGCTAAATCGGCAGGTACACGCTGAAGATGGCACCCTGGCCGGGCTGACTGCTGGCCGTGATGGCTCCGCCGTGATTAGCCGCCACCTTCTGGCAGATGGCCAGACCGATGCCCGTTCCCGCAAACTCATTTTTGCCGTGCAGCCGCTGAAAAACCTCAAATATGCGGTCTACGTACTTCCCCTCGAAGCCAATGCCGTTGTCGGACATATCGATCCGGTGGTAGGTCGACGCCAGCCGGGCAGGTTTGACCAAAGGGGGTAGATCAGTGGCGGCTACGCGTTGAGTGCTCACCCGAATGGCTATCTGGCCGGTTGAACGAAATTTAAGGGCATTGCTCAGCAAGTTAAAAAAGAGCTGCCCAAGCTGGGACGCATCCCCGGCCACCGTGGGCAGCAATTCCACCGTGACCAGGGCGCCCGTTTCACTGATCACTAACTCCAGATCGGTCAGCGCTCTTTCCATCACGTGGACCAGGGGAACCAGCCCCGTAGCCTGCTGCCCGGTGGTGATCCGCGAGTAACTCAGCAGGTCTTTAATCAGGATCGACATGCGGCTGGAGGCTGATTGTATCCGGTCCAGGTAGAGGGCTCCCTCGCCTAACGAAGTCGCATACTGAGCCTGCAGTAAATCGCCAAACTGCTGAATTTTACGCAGGGGTTCCTGCAAATCATGGGAGGCAATGTAGGCAAACTGTTCCAGATTCTGATTGGAGCGGGTTAAGTCATAATTGGCCGTTTCCAAGGCTATATTAGCCCTGGTGAAGTCCTTATTGATGGCTTCCAGTTCTTCGGTGCGTTCTTTTACCTGACTCTCCAGGGCCCGCTGCATGTTTCGCGCCAACGTTACATCTCGGGATGCGCCGACGATCTGCATCACCTGGCCGACTTCATTCACAATCGGTTTACCAACCGAGTGAATAATGTATTTCTGACCGCTATGCCGATTGATGATCGTATGCTCGTCATTCACCAGGCCGTCTTCATTCCAGACCAGACCCCGTTGGTGCCGGTGCCGGGCCTTATCATCGCTATCAAAGCGGTCAATAAGGTCATCCAGCCGCACGAGGGCATCTTCAAAACCATACCAATCAAGCATGCGCTGCGAATACGTCATACAGCGGGCAATCACATCATAACTCCAGGTGCCCAGTTCGGCTAGATTGATGGCACTGCGAAGGTCAGCCTCTGCGCTTTCCAGTTGCTGCCGGGCGGCCACTTTTTCCGTTACGTCCACGGCCGTATCCATCACCCCATAGATCACACCCTGCTCATCACGCAACGCTTTATACGTAAAATCAAAGTAGTACGTTCCCTCTACCCCATCGACCACCAGTTGCGCTTCGGCATCACGGGCCGTGTACGTTTCGCCGGTGGTATAGACCTGGTCGAGCAGTTGCAGAAAGGGTTGCCCCATTAATTCAGGGACGCCTTCCTGGAGGGGCTTGCCCAGTGGCGAATCGCCTTTTCCCCAATAGCTGAGCATAGTTTTATTCGCTACTCCCACCACCATATCCGGGCCCGTAAACAGGCAGCTGGCAATGGGTGCTTCCTCAATCAAACTCCGAAACCGGGCTTCGCTGGCTGCCGTTTTCCGGAGACTCATGACCTTACTCGTTACGTCCACAGCGGTCGACAGCACCCCATAAATGGTTCCTGAATTCGTGCGCATGGGCTGGTAGTTAAGGTCATAGTAGTGGGTTTGGTGCAGACCGTCCCGGGTGCGCGTGACCGGGGCTTCATAAGCGGTATAGGGCGTACCGGTTGCATAAACATCGGCAAGCAGTTGCCCAAAGTCCTGCCCTTTTAGTTCGGGTAGTACCTCCAGCAGGGGTTTGCCAATAACCGATGCATCGGTTCCCCAACTTTTCAGCATCGGCTCATTCGCTCGGGTAATAATCATATCCTCGCCACTCAACAGAATTGTACCCACAGGCAACTGATCCACCAGACTGCGCGATTGCAGTTCACTTTCCTCTATTTTTTGACGGGTAAGGACTTCCTGCGTAATTTCAATGGTGGTACAAACAACCCCGCAAATTTCATTTTTCCCCTTGTAAAGCGGATCATAGGTATACCGATAATAGCCGGTATAAGGTTGCCCATGCCGGATGAGATCAAACCGCTCTTCGGATTGATTATAGCTTTCGCCGGTTGTGTACACCCGCAACAGCCGTTGAGTAATGGGCGTATTCTTCAGTTCGGGTAGTGCTTCCATTAGCGGCAGACCGATTATAGAACGACTCCGACCCCATAGGTCAAGCATTTTATCATTGACAAGGCTCAAGCGCATCTCCTTACCCAGCATGACCGATTGGGCCGCTACTGAGTTGTTGAAGAGATTATCTGAGAGGTGATGGCTGTCTTGAAGCTGTTGCAGGGTGAGTACTTTGTCAGTTGTTTCAGCACAGGTGACAAATACACCGGCCGGGCTTCCCGATTCGTCACAAACGGGGCTGTAACTGAATGTCCAATAAACATTCTCCAGTTGACCGTTTCGGTAAATGGGGAGAAGCTGATCTTCGCGCCAGGTCGCTCCGCCACCCGAAAGCGCCTGATCGATAAAGGGTTTAATGAATTCCCAGATTTCGGGCCATACCTGAGCACCGGGCTGTCCTAGTGCCAGTGGGTGTTTACCCTCATTGCCCAGGCTAGGCCGGTAAGCATCATTATAAAAACAAAGGTGTTGCTGTCCCCAGAACAGAAACATGGGAAATTTTGAGTTAAGGATAATACTCAGGGTGGTACGCAGACTTTGGGGCCACGTATCAGGCGTGCCTACTAATGTTGTTGCCCAATTGTAGTGGCGGGTGAGTTCACCCATTTCACCACCGCCTTGTAAAAAATGGTACTGAGTAGTGGTAGACGTTTTTTCCAATGGGAACATAGTAATTAACCAGACAGGGAGGTAAATTTTAGGTTAACAAGGTAAGTATTTGTACTGGGATCTGACTAAAAATCTCAGTGTAAATGCTTACCTTGTTAACCTACTACGCAATAAGAAATCGGACCTGCATAGGTTGTGAGCCTTTTCGATGCATAAGGGGATTCTTCTTCTAACGGGGCGGCTTTATACGTTAAGGAATCGCGAAGATTTCTATGGATTAAGCAAGGGCTGTGGTATGATTTTTGTCATATTTTTCGCCCCGGCGAACTACCGCACAAACCCGGTGAATCAGCCGCGTGGGCGGCCCCGTTCTTGCGATCAGATCGCCGAAGCGACCGCGTTCAAGACTGGCATCGTATGCTTGCCCTCGCTGAGTTTGCGTAGATAGTAATCCTGTAGATTCCCTTTTACCTGAATGGCTGACATAGTGCTGCACCGGCCTTCGGAAACTATCTGCAGAGCCTCAACTTTAAATTTCTGATCGAATTTTCGCCGGGTCTTGACCGGCTTATTTGAGATTTTCATGGCAGTGTAAAGTTAAGTGCCTACACTGTCCGGATTTTCAAGACCATCTCAAGACTACCTGATCCGTATTAAATTATTCCATTATTTAATGTTGATTTGCATATCCCTCTCTACTTAGTACATACCACTTTTGGCCAACCCATCCACCCCCTTTCCAGAGCATGAAGCGTTGTGGTTTTCCTTCACCAAAGGTGATGAAACGGCTTTTGAAAAACTGTTCATCTGGTACTATCCAGTCTTATTGCAGTACGGACGAAAGTTTTGATTGGACTCTGAGTTTGTCAAAGACGCTCTTCAGTTTCTGACACCCCGCCACCAGGATGCTATCTACCTTCGGTTTTATCACGATATGGATTACGATGAGATTGCTTCCGTCATGACGGTCACGAATCATGCTGTCAGAAACCTGATTTATGAAGCCCTTAAACTTCTTCGCAGTCGATTAATCTCAATCGCCTTTGGTTTTTTTACCACCTTACAGTTCCCTCTTTTATTAGCACTATTAAAAGATATCTAGAGATTTTATAGGCTGATAGTATAAACTTTACAGTATTATATAAAATTTATACTATTTGCTCAGGACGTTTTCATGCCTTTCGGTCTATCCCTTTTTGAACCGACTCCCTTTGCATGAAGTACGCCAATTACCAGGTAGAAGATTTTTTAGCCGATCCTGAATTTGTGCGATGGATAAAAAGTCCGGAGCCGCAAACAAATTTGCTTTGGGAATCAGTTCAGCGTGCTTTCCCTGATAAGCAAGCGACTATGCAATAGGCTAAATCTGCACTACGGACGTTGCAGTTTGATGAAGAACCCGTAGCTGATGCTACCATCAAAGCAGAATGGGATCGCTTTCGAAGGAACCTCGCCCACCACTATGAACAAGATGGTGCAGCGCCTGTTATTCCACTTCAAAAAAAGGGAAAGCTGGTTGAAAGATGCGGCAACAGAGGGTATCGAGTTTAGCAATAGGCCAGCCCCAAATAGTGGAAAATTTTATTTCAATTCCCAAAGCAATGTCGAAGAGACCGGCTACATACAAAAAAGTATTGTCATATTTATGTAACGGTGGGGGGGAACCCACAGCGGCAAACACGGTACTCAATGGCACGGCCACAAAAAATAATACAAACGATGCTACAGTAGGCCAGTATATTATGCGCTTTTCTGATGTGTTGCTGATGGCCGCCGAATTAGGCAGTCCAAATGCGCAAACTTATTTCGATCGGGTCCGGTCACGGGCTTATCAGAAAAATTCAGGCAATACGCCCATTGCAGGAAAGCCATTTTATAAAGCTGTGACCTTAGAGAACATCCAGGATGAGCGCAGGCATGAGTTCGCCTTCGAGGGTATTCGCTGGTACGATTTACTACGCTGGAGAATTGTTGACCAGCAAATTGCCCGGTACAAGACCGATGTACCCGTTTATAAATTTGGTGTTCCTGAGAAAATAACCATCCAATACCGCCCCGAAACCAAAGGACTACTCCCCATTCCACAAAGCCAGATCAATCTGAGCAACGGCGCGTTGAAGCAGAATGAAGGCTGGGGTGGTAATGAAGGTATTTATTCCGGTATCTAATACCCAAGTCACTTTTTCGGTTCAGAAATCCATCTATCACTCAGTAAAATTCATTTAACCAGTACCTAAATACATAATCATGACAACTCGAACTATCGAAACAAATAAACTGAAGCTGTTCCGGCTCGTTGCACTGGCTATCATAGTCATCAGTAGCTGCCGCTTTACGCCCGTATCTGCGCAAGGGTCTGAAAAGGAGAATCCCCCGGCGCACATCAAACTGGCTCTGAATGCCTATTCGTTCAATGACATGTTAACCGGCAACCGGCAAAAAGATAATAAGCCAACCTTGACTTTACCGGCGCTTCTCGACTGGTGTGCCACTCAGAATATCGAAGCGATTGACGTAACGGGTTACTACTTTCCGGGCTATCCGGGCGTACCGACCGATGAGTATATCTATGAACTCAAGCACAAAGCCTTCAAGCTGGGTATTGATATCAGTGGTACGGGGATCAAAAATGATTTTGCCTCCCCCGATCCGGCGGTCCGGGCTGCCGATGTGAAGCGGGCTAAAGAATGGATCGTTGTTGCGTCAAAATTAGGCGCCCCCGTCCTTCGATTATTTGCCGGTGAAATCCCCAAAGGATACGAAAACAAGTGGGACGAAGTGGCGGGCTGGATGATCGACTGTTTCAAAGAATGTGCTGCTTTTGGTGCTCAACATGGCGTGATCATTGGCATCCAGAATCATGGCGATATGCTTCAAACAGCAGACCAGTGCATTAAAGTGGTCAAGGCCGTCAATTCTAAATGGGCTGGCCTTATCCTCGACACCGGTAACTTCAAGGTTAAAGATCCGTATGTCGACATTGAAGCGGTGATTCCTTACACCGTAAACTGGCAGGCAAAAGAAGGCGTATTTGGTATTGGCAGCGATGTAGCTACTGACGTTCCCCGGCTAATGAAGATTCTGAAGAGAAGTGGCTATCGGGGTTATTTACCCATCGAAACACTTTTCGTAAAGACTAAACCTTATGACCCGTATGTTTTAGTCCCGGCTTTTTTTCACAAATTAAAAGTAGCTCAGGATACCGAATTTAAATAGTTCTACCCCCTCATCATCAGCACTCCCGGATAAGCCCCATAATGTACTGCAATTG